>JBKOZB010000016.1:0-13473 GCA_046744225.1 Planctomycetota bacterium
GGTCCGTGGGGTCGCGCCCGACGCCGGTTACTTCCGGGCGTCGTCGCGCACCGTCCGCACGCCGGAGTCCGACGGCATCTTCGCCTGGCTCGACGAGCCGGGGCGGGGCCATTACGCCGGGGCGTTCCTGGTCGGCGCGGCACCTCGTCAGGGGAGCGACGTCCGGCTCACGGTCGATGGCCGGCCGCTCGGCTTCGAAACGCTGGTCGTGAGGGATTCGGATTCCGGTGTGTCGGCCGCTCGCTGGCACCTGGCCGACCCGGTCCCGTTCGTCCACTCGATCGCGGCGGGCCTGGCGCGCGCGGCCGGCGTCCGCGTGGCCGTCTTCTTGTATACGGAACAGCCCGGCCCGGCCCGAGCTGGTCGTTGACGGTCCAAGGGCGACCTTCGCGAAAGGGGCAGATCATGGGTTTGACGTTCACGGTCGGCGGGACGAAAGGGACGTTCGAGGAGCGGTTCGCCACCGAGGTGGCGTTCGTCCTGGACCATGCGTTCGGCGCCGAGGGGGACTGGGAAGGGGTCCCGCCGCGCCACTTCGGCGAGCTGGCCAGCGCGGGCTGGACCGACCTCCAGCGGCGGGCGGTCAAGGAGCTGGGGGCCGACACGGTCCCGAACCTGCTCGCCCTAGGCGAGGCGGGCCGGGGCGTGTATCTCCCCGCCCACGTGCAGGCCATCTCGCTGCCGCTCTCGGCGGGCCAGGCCCTGCGCTGCGCCAGCCTTCCTGGCCTGCGCCGCGAGCTGGCCGAGCTGGCTGAGCGGTGGGACCTGCCGCTCGATGACGAGGGCCTGAAAGACCTGCTCCGCATCTACCGCGACCCCGACGACGGCTGGGTGGCCGATAGCCCCGAGATCCTGACCTTCGCCCGGCTCGCCCTGGCGGCCAACGAGGCCGTCCGCCGCGACTGCCCGCTCTGGCTAGTCGGATGAGGTTTTGCCATTTGTCATTGAGTATTCTTCATCGGTCATCCTTTCCGTGTCCTCGGCCATCATTCGCGGATTTGCCCATCGCCGTAGACGACCCACTTAGTGCTGGTCAGCTCGCGGAGGCCGCAGGGGCCCCGGGCGTGGAACTTGTCGGTGCTGATCCCGATCTCGGCGCCCAGGCCGAGCTGGCCGCCGTCGTTGAACCGGGTGCTGGCGTTGACCATGACGGCCGAGCTGTCCACCTCAGCGACGAACCGGCGGGCGGCAGCGAGGTCGCGGGTCAGGATCGCCTCGGTGTGCCCCGAGCCATGCCGTGTGATGTGCGCGATCGCCTTGTCGAGCGAATCGACCACGGCGACGGCCAGGATCTTGTCGAGGAATTCGGTGTCCCAGTCGCTCGGCTCGGCCGGCTTCATGGTCGGGACGAGCCGGCGGCTGGCCTCGTCGCCCCGCAGCTCGACCCCCTCGCGCGTCAGGGCGTCGGCCACGAGAGGCAGGAACTCCGGGGCGGCGTCGCGGTGGACGAGCAGCGTCTCGGCGGCGTTGCAGACCCCCGGGCGCTGGGCCTTGGCGTTGAGGACGACCCGGACGGCCATCGCCTGATCGACGTCGGCATCGACGTAGACGTGGCAGTTGCCCTGGTAATGCTTCAAGACGGGCATCTCGGCCTCGTCGGCGACGCGGCGGATCAGGCCCTCGCCCCCGCGCGGGATGGCCAGGTCGATCCGGTCGGGCATGCGGAGCAGGTGGCCGACGGCCGCGCGGTCGGTCGTCGGGACGAGCTGGACGGCGTCGGCCGGCAGGCCGCTCGGGGCCAGCTCATCGGCCAGGACGCGGTGCAGGGCGCGGTTTGAGTGGATCGCCTCCTTGCCGCCGCGGAGGATCGCCGCGTTGCCGCTCTTGACGCAGAGCGCGGCGGCGTCGAGCGTGACGTTGGGCCGGCTCTCGTAGATCATGAAGATGACGCCGAGCGGGACGCGGATCTGCATCACTTCCAGGCCGTTGGGCCGTCGGCTCGACGCGACGACCTCGCCGACCGGGTCGGGCAGGGCGGCGACCTCGGCCAGGGCGCAGGCCATCTCGTCGATCCGCTTCGGGTTGAGCGTCAGGCGGTCGATGGCCGCCGCGCCCAGGCCGTGGCCGGGGGCGGCTTCGATGTCGCGCGCGTTGGCTTCCAGGATTTCGCCGGCGCGGGTGCGTAGCGCCTCGGCCGAGCGGCGGAGCCAGGCGTCCTTGGCCGCCCCTCGGGCGACGGCCATGGCGCGCGAGGCCCGCTTCGCCCGGTCGGCCAATTCCCGGCATTCAGTGGACAGATCGTTCGCTTCGATCACCTGGCTCATGGCCTCTCGTCCCAGCCGCGCAGGGCGGTCCAAACCTTGATCGTGTCGGCCATCGGCCCCACGTCGTGCACGCGGACGACGTGCGCGCCTCGCGTGGCCGCCGCGAGCGACGAGACGACCGAGGCGGTCGCGCGCTCGGCGACCGGCCGGCCCGTCAGCGTGCCCAGCAGCCCCTTCCGCGAGGTGCCGATCACGATCGCACATCCCAGGGTGGCAAATTGATCGAGGTTCCGCAAGATCTCCAGATTATGCTCGAACGTCTTGCCGAACCCGATCCCCGGGTCGATCGCGATCCGGGCGCGGGGGATGCCCACGAGCTCGAGCGCCTCGATCCGGCGGGCGAGGTAGTCGCGCACCTCGCGGATGACGTCGCCGTAGCGTGGGTAGTCCTGCATCGTCCTGGGCGTCCCCGCCATGTGCATCAGGACAACCCCGGCGCGGGCCTCGGCGGCGAATCGGGGCAGGGCGGGATCGCCGCCGAGCGCCCGGATGTCGTTGATGATCGCCGCGCCCGCCTCCAGGACCCGCCGCGCAACCTCGGCCTTGGTCGTATCGACCGAGATCGGCACGCGGACCCTCGGCGCCAGCGCCTCGATCACCGGGACGACCCGGCGCAGCTCCTCCTCGACGCCGACCGGCTCGGCCCCCGGCCGGCTCGACTCGCCGCCGATGTCGAGCAGGTCGGCCCCCTCATCCACCAGGCGCAAGGCGTGCGCCACGGCGTCGTCGCAAGTCCAGACGCGGCCGCCGTCGGAAAAGCTGTCGGGCGTGACGTTGACGATCCCCATGACCCGGGGGACCCGGTCCGTCACGATCGCCCGGCCTCGGGCTTCCCAGCGAAACATGGATGTCGTGCTCGAAGGGTGGACGGCGGATGTCAAATGACAGATGCCAAATGAACGATTATATCCTACCAGGCGTGTTCCATCATATCGACGATCTGGGTGGCGATGTCCTGGGCCACGCGATAGAAGGCGGTCTCGGCGGTCTCGCCGATCTCGATGGCGAAGTTGATGGTATCGGCGATCATGACGGGCAGGGCGCTCTTCTCGGACTCAAGCGGCGGGTTGTGGGTCCACTTGGCCATCACCGTGACCGTCGCGTTGAGCTGGCGGGGGAGGTTGAACGGGCTCTCGACGACGATGTTCTTGTCGGCGAAGTTGATCGTGCATTCGAGGATCGTGTCGGCCTCGTCGGGGGTGCCGACGACCTTGTAGGGGGTGCGCTTCTCGATCTCCTTGATGAGCATTTCGGTCAGTTCCAGTTGGATGTTGCGGCGGAAAGAGAGCGAGCGGATGACTGGGACGTAGACGGTCTTGACCTTGGGATCGAACGGGGCGCGGACGGAGTAGCCGCAGCCGGAACCGGCGGCGGGGATGGCCAGCGCCAGCAGGGCGAGCCGGCGGAGGACGTCGCGCCGGGACAGACGAGTGCTCAGGCTACGCATGAGACCGACCCTCCTCTGGCCGGTACGAAACCTGGGCGCCGCGCGCCCGCGACGCAACGCGATCACATCATGCCGCCGGGAGCGCCCATGCCCATGCCGCCCATACCCATGCCACCGGCTCCCGGTCCCATCGGGCCCATGCCGAGGGGGGCCACACCCTGCCCGCTGTTGAACGAGTCAATGCTGCCGGGCTGGGTCATGATCTTGCTGACCCAGCTCTTCTTGCGCGGCATCTTGGCGATCGCGGCGAGTTGCGTCTTGGCCTTCGTCGCCCACGGGCTATTGGGCCAGCGCTGGCGGACCTTGCTGTAGTAGTACTCGGCCGAGGTCAGGTAACCGGCGCGGCGGTAATATTCGGCCTCCGAATAAGTCCGCTCGGCCTCCTGGTCGTTGATCACGTCGAGCGTATGGTACAGCTTCTCGTTGCCGGCGGGCCGGTCGGGGAAGGTGGCCATGGTTTGCTTGATCAGTTCGCGGGCCTTTTCCAGGCCGCTGCCGTCGTACTCGGGGCCGAGATAGCCTTTGATCCGCATGTCGATGGCGGCAAGCTGGGCGCCCTGGAGGTACGGGCTCTTGGGGTGGTCGGTCGTGAGCTGGTCGTAGTGGATGGCGGCGCCCTCGTAGTCGCCCTGCTTCTCGTGCTCCTGGGCGATCCTCAGCACGGCGTCGTCGGCCAGAGGGCCGGTCGGGTCATGGTGCCGGACGTGCTCCAGGGCCTGAAGCGCATGGCCGTTGGTGTCCACCGGGGGGCGGCGGCCGTCGAACCGGCCGGTCCAGGGGATTTTCTGCTCGGGCTTGGCCTTCGGGTCGTACAGCGCCAGCCAGGTCAGGCCGATCGCGTATTCGCGGCTGACGAGCTTGTCGAGGTACTGGGTGCCGGGGTAGTCGGCGACAAGCTTCTCGTAGGCATCGTGCGCCGGGACATACTTGCCGCGCTGGTAGAGCGACTCGGCCAGATAATATTGCGCTTTCTCGCCCCACTCGGTCCCCTTGCGTTTCTTGGCCAGCTTGGCGAAGGCGGCCTCGGCCTCGGGGAACTTGCCTTGTTGGAAGAGCTGCTCGGCGGCCTTGAACTCGGCCTCAGCCTCGGGGTTGGGGACGGGTTTCATCGGCCGCCAGCCGTCGGAGCCGAGGACCAGAGGCGAGGGGGTCGCGTCCTCGGTGTGCCAGTTCTTCTTGGGCGAGAGCCAGCGTGCCATGAGGCTGCGGTTGTCCTCGCCGAGCTCGGCCTTGGTCGGCCCCTTCGAGAGCGAGCTATCGCGGCCCATGCGCCAGACGGCCAGCGGCCCCGTGGTGCTCTGACAGCCGGGGAGGGCCGCGAGGGCCGCCAGGACGACGCCGAGCCGACGACGGAGGGTCGGCGGGCGTCGCGAGTCGGGGTGCCGGTTTGCCAGGGCCATCGGGTCATTCTCCGAGATAAGCCAGGAGACGGGGGCGGCGACCGAGCAGGTGGCTGATGATGTTTCCCAGGGTCGCCCGGACCGGGGCCAACGTCGCGGCGCCCGGGTCGAGCGCGCGCCAGGCGGGGCCCGGAGCCGCCAGGACCCGGATCGCCTCCAGGGTCCGGCCCGAAAGGGTCGCCACGTGCGGCTGACCCGGTCGGCACGCGGGGCAGAGCACGCCCCCGGTCGCCAGCCCGAACGCGACCGCGTCCCCGCGCGCGGCCACCGCCGCGCCGCAGTGCGCGCAAGCGTCGAGCGCCGGCATCAGGCCCAGCTCTCGCAGGCAGGCCAGCTCGAACCGGAGCAGTCGACGGGTCCGCAGCGACGGGTCGCCCAGATGCCGCAACGTGATCGTCGCTGCGTCGAAAAGCTTCGGGTGCGGGTCGTGGAAGTCGGTCAGATCCGACAACAGCTCGGCGATGTAGTAGCCGGCATACAGGGCCGCCAGATCGCGGCGAAGGGACCCAAAACGTTCGGTCGGCGCCGCCTCGGTCAAAAGGTCCAGCGCCTCGGACGCCTTGTGGAGCACCACGATATCGGAAACGCCGAGCAGGTCAAGCCCACCCTGGAACGGCGACTTCAGCCGCCGCCCCCCCTTGGCCAGCGCCGAGACCTTCCCCAGCTCGCGGGTGAAGAGCGTCACAACCAGGCTGGTCTCGAACACCTCCACGGTCCGAACCACCAGCGCCTGAGTCCGAACGGCCGCCACGCCGGCACCTCCCTGCCATGCGACGCGAGGTCAGGCCCTCGCGGCCTCCGGCCTCTTCTCCCCGGCTTGCGCCCGCTCCTGAAGCCGAGCCACGAACGCCGCATGCTCGGGCGATTCCAGCCCCCGCCGCGCGACCTCGGCCACGCGCATCGAGTCGCCGCCGATCAGGGCCGCCGGGTCGAGCCAGAGGCCGGGGAAGACTTCGCTCCGATAGAGCCCGTCAGGGCCGAGCGGCAGGTGCTCGTATACACCGGCCCGCAAGACGAACCAGTCGATCGTCCGATCCAGGACCCGCCAAACGACATACTCGCGCACCCCATTGCGGCGGTAGACGTTGAGCTTGACGTGCAAGTCGTAGCTGACGCTGCTGGAGGCAACCTCAGCGACCAGCTCGGGTGCGCCCTCGATGTATCCTTCCTTGCTGAATTTTGCCTGGCCACCGTGGGTGGGCAAGATCACGAGGCAGACGTCGGGCTGGGGCATGTTGTCCAGGTCCAGCCGGATCGAAGAGTTGTCGTATCCCTTGAGGCCGGGAGTCATCATCGTGTAGAGGCCCAGCCCGACGATCATATCGTAGTGAGGACCTCCGTGATCCAAAGCGGACACTGGAGAGGGCATGTAGACAATCCCTTCGATCAATTCGGCCTTCTTGAGATCCGGCATCGCATCGTAGCGGCGCTCGAACTCGGGGCGCGTGAGGCGGTCGCCGTTTTCGAGCGGAGGGATTGATGGAGACGCCGGGGCGGGCGTCTCCGGGGCCTGGGTCCGGGTGATCGCGGTGGCCATGAGCGGCGTGGCTCCTTCCTCGAAGGGACGAAGAGGGGACGACCCCATTCTGACCCAATCGCGCCGATCGGGGAAGGGCGGCGTCACTGGCTCGGGGTGCTGACGGCGGCGGCCGGTTGCAGGTCGAGCCGGACGCGGCGGATCGAGTGGTCGGCGACCTCGACGATCGTGTACTCGACGCCGTCGTGCCGGAACGAGGCGCCGGGCTCGGGGAACCGGCCCAGGGCGTGGAAGGCGAAGCCGCCGACGGTGAGGAAGTCGCCGTCGGTCGGCAGCCGCAGGCCGAGCCGCTCGTTCAATTCCTCGAGCGAGAGCGTGGCATCGACCTCGTAGCGCGTCCCGCCCAGCGAGGCGATCGGGTCGCGCGGGGTCGGCACGTCGTGCTCGTCGTCGATCGTCCCGACCAGCTCTTCGAGCAGGTCTTCGAGCGTGATCAGGCCGGCGACCCCGCCGTACTCGTCGAGCACGATCGCGATCTGCGTCCGCTTCGACCGGAACTCGTCGAGCAGCTCATACGCGTTCTTGGTCTCGGGGACGCAGTAGGCGGGGCGGATCAGCTTGCGGGGGACGACCGGCTCGTGATCGTGGTCGTCAGTCATCCGGGGGAAGAGGTCCTTGGCATAAAGGATGCCGACGATGTCGTCGCGGTTCTCGCCGAAGAGGGGGATACGGCTCTTGCCCGTCTCGCGGAAGGTGCGGGCGGCCTCGCGGGCCGAGACGGAGGAGGGCAACAGGATCATCGCCGAGCGGGGCGTCATCAGCTCCGCGACGTCGCGCCGGGTCAGCTCGACGGCGCTCTGGAGCAGCGCGCGAGTCGAGTCGGGGATCTCGGCCTCGATGTCCTCGGCGCTGTCGCCGTCGGCGGGGATCTCGACCTCGACGCTGGCGGGCCGTTGCGCCGACTCAGCCGCGCCCGCCAGGTGGTAGATCACCGACTCGATCAGCCCCGAGGCGAAGGTCAGCGGGGTCATCAGTGCCCGGATCAGTCCGGTCGCGGGCCAGAAGCGGTCGAGGACCGTCTCGGCCAGAACCCGCCCGATCACGCCCGCCAGCACGTAGCCGACGGTGCCGACGGCCAGCGCGATGCCAACGACCGCCTCGACTGTCATCCGAGGTACAACCTGTCCGGCCCTCGCACCGAGCAGGGCGGCCAGGAGCAGGCCGGTGATGACTGCCAGGGTCTCGGCCGCGCGCTCGGTGCGCTCGTCGTGGTAGGCGATCGCCTCGGCCCGGCCGGGATGCCCGCGCCGGGCACAGACCTCTTCGAGCCGGCTTCGCGAGTAGGTCCGAAGCGCCTTGGTCAGCGTGACCGAAACCAGATGCAGCCCCAGGACCGGCAGACCCAGGGCGAGCGTCCAACCCAAATTCAATCCGACCACCGCGCACTCTCCCGTTCCCCTTCGACCGCCCCGACCGGGCGGACCAGCGGGAACGTGTTCGTCAGACCCTCCCTGGCCAGGATGGCGTCCTCCCGGCGCCGGATTCGTTCGACCTCTTCGTCGGTCGTATCATCATAGCCGCAGAGGTGGAGTAAACCGTGGACCACATACAGGGCCAGCTCGGCCCAGGGGTCCACCCCCGCCTCGCGCGCGGTCGCGGCGGCCATCTCGGCCGAGACGATCAGCGCGCCGGCCAGGACCGGGTCGTCGGGCTCGGAGAGCCGGAAGCTGATGACGTCCGTCGGCCAGTCGTGATCGAGGTGCCGACGGTTCATCTCGTGGATCGTCGCGTCATCGACCAAGGCGATCGAGATCGACGCCCGGCCGACCCCCTCTCCCGCGAGCACGCCCCGCGCCAGCCGCGTCAGCGCCCTCGGGTCCACCCTCAAGTGCCCCTGCGTGTCGCTGATCTCGACCTCCAGGGTGGGTTGAGCCGTCTCCGGAACCATCAAGCGTCATCCTTTTGAATCGATTGTCGGGTGCGTGAAACGCACCCATCTCCCGAACTGCCAATGCGTTGGTGCGTTTCACGCACCCGACGAAAACCTCATCGCCAGGGGTCGTTATCCGGGAAAATCTCGCCCACGTCGATCTGTCCGACCTCGACGCCGTCGAGGACGACGGGGACCCGTTCCCCAGGGCGGTAGATCTTGGAAACGGCATAGCCAGCGGTATCGCCCGGACCTGTCGGCCCGGTGAAGACCTCGATCTGCCGATCCACCGTGTTGGCAATCCAGTAGACCGGGATCGCTTCGGCCGCGTACAACTCCAGGATCTCGCCCTGGTCGTCCGCGAGCGAGGAATCGGCCACTTCGATCACCAGGAAGACGTCCCGCGTCGTCGGTGTGGTGGCGTAATCCTCCAGACGGCCACGGATCACCTTGAGGTCGGGTTCCGGCAGAGTGTCGTCGCGGTGCAAGAGCCTCATAGGGGCCTCCTGCTCGACGTCGCCTGTCCCGGCCACCAGGGGAATGAGGGCGTGGTGGAGCCGCGTCATCGCCACGGTGTGAGGGCGTCCCTTGGTCATCTTCTCGACGAGCCGTCCTTTCCACAGCCAGACACGATCCTTATGCGTTAGGATGCCCACCTCGATCATCCGCAGGTAACGATCGACGGTCAGCGGCCAGGGGCGAAGCTTGGCCGTCGGGGGCTTCGTCGCGGTCGTCATACACTCCTCCCCATCGTCGAGAGCGTCCTGGAATGGAATGAATTCGGCGCGATGACACTGGGGGTTCGTTTCGGTTCGCCCGCTCAGGCCGTCCGCTGCTCGGGGTACTTGACCCGGCCGTGATAGATGCCGATCAGCGACTTGATCAGGCTCTCGCGGATCTCGCCGATCTCGCGGAGGGTCAGGCCGCACTCGTCGAACTGGCCGTCGTGGAGCCGCTTCTCGATCAGGTCGCGGACGAGGCTCTCCAGCCGCGCGGGGGTCGGCTCGGAGAGGGTCCGGCTGGCGCTCTCGACCGCGTCGGCGACCATCAGGATGCCAGCCTCCTTGGTCTGAGGCTTCGGCCCGGGGTAGCGGAAGGCGCTCTCCAGGATCGTTGTGCCGTCGGGGTTGGCGTCGTTTCGGCGGTTGGCCTCGTGGTAGAAATATTCGACCAGCGTCGTCCCGTGGTGCTGCTCGATCAGGTCGATGATCGGCTCGGGCAGATGGTGCTGCCGGCCGAGATCGACGCCATCCTTGACGTGGCCGATGATGATCAAGGTGCTCATCGCCGGGGCGAGGTTGGCGTGCCGGTTGGTCGCCCCCGCCTGATTCTCAATAAAGTAATGCGGCTTGAGCATCTTGCCGATGTCGTGGAAGTAGGCGCCGATGCGCACCAGGAGCGCATGCGCCCCGATCCGCTCGGCGGCGCTCTCGGCGATCGCGCCAACGGTGATCGAGTGATTGTGCGTGCCGGGGGCGCGGCGGACCAGCTCTTGGAGGAGGGGGTGGGTGATGTCGCCCAGCTCCAGTAGGCTGATCCCGGTGACGATCCCGAACATGTTCTCGATGAACGGCAGGCTGCCGCCGAGGAAGAAGCCGGCCATCAAGCCCCAGCCGGCGCGCCAGAGGCTATCGCTGGTGATCAGGCCATAGGGATAGTTCTGCCAGAGCCCGGTCGCCCAGGTCAGGACGAAGTAGCCGAGCGCGGCGGTCGCCCCCACCTTGATGAGCTTGGTCCGGGTCCGGACCTCGTTGAGCGTGAGCACGCCCGCCGCGGTCCCCCCCATCACGATCAGGAAATGGCCGATGCCGGTCCCCAGCGCCAGGCTGGTCAGCAGGCAGAGCCCGAACGTGACCATCAGCGCGAAATGGGGGTTGTAGGCGATCGCCAGGATCATCGCGGCGATCGCCACGGGGATCAGCTCGGCGTCCCAGGGCTGCACGGCCAGGAGCCGGACCAAGCCGATCGCCACTCCGACCAGGCCGCAGAGCGCAGCCACCCGCCGCAGGTCGCTGGCGATCCTCGGCTCGTGCCGGTGGACGTAATAGCCGATCAGGGCGAACAAGGCCGCAACCAGCACGACCATCGCGGTCATCCGGCGGAACCGTGCCCCCAGGCCGAGGCCGGCGCTGGCCGTGTCGTGCTCCATGCGCAAGAGGATGAGTTGCTCCTCGCCGATCTCCTGGTCCTGTTCGACGAGCACGTCGCCGCGGCGGTAGACGTCGTAGACGTCCTGGACGCGGTTCCGCGCCTGTTCGCGCTGGAGCGAGGTGGCCTGCTCCTCATAGGCGAGCGTGGGGGTGCCCGCCAGCTTCTCAGCAACCAGTTTGAACAGCACGACGCCGAGGCCGGGGGCGTTGAACGCGGCGTTGAACTCGCGCGCGACGGGCCCCTCGGGCTGGGCGATGCGCTCGGGGACGACCCGCTCACGCGGCACGAGCTGCGCCGTGCCTGGGGCATTGCCGCGCGTGCGCACGGCCAGCGTCCGGCTCGACTCCTCATGCCTGGGCAGCGTGTCGGGTCCGAGCACGCCGTTGCGCAAGAGCGGGGCGAACGCCTGGGCGATTGCGCGGTGCAGCGCGTCGCGGCGCTCGGGGGTGGCGGTGGCGGCCTTCAACTCGTCGAACGCTTCGGCGTTCAGCTTCCAGGAGGCGCGGAAGGCCTCGGGCAGGGCGTCGAGCCGGGGGGCGTTGGCGATCGCGACCGTCAGGTCGTCGAGCCGTTCGGACAGGTCGCGGATCGGCGCCGGGTCGTTGACCATCGAGGGGGGCACTCGATCGACCTCGACCTGGCGGGCGACGTTGGTCTTCTTCTGGTTCCGGCGGAGGAACTCTTTGACGAAGACGCGGATCTCGCGGTCGGGACGCTGGCCGAGCCGATAGGTGAAGGGGGGGCCGGAGCCGTGCACGATTGCGGCGGTGACGAGCACCGCGACGCCGACGACGGCCAGGCGCGCCAGCCGGTCCCGCTGCCGCGCCAGGCGCCCCTGTTGGAGAGCGATCGGGTTGGGGGGCCGAAGATGGGCCCGGGAAAGTTTGGGTCGACGTTTACCAAAGCTCATGGAAGCGTCTCGGCAACGCGTGGTCAGCAGGGCGCCCCGCCCCACCCCACACTGAAGTGCGCCCTGCCGACATCGGCACGGCTTCGGCGCGGCGGAGGGCCGCGCCCCCGCCTCACTCCGAGACGGGTAAGCCGGCTGGAGGAGGATGGTCGGGCGCGACCGAGGCCGCGCCCGCACCCGGTTCCTTCACCGGCTCGGTGGCTTCGTAAGCATTGACGATCGCTTGCACCAGGGGGTGCCGGACGATGTCCGATCGGTCGAGGAACACGGTCCCGACCCCGGGCACGGTCCGCAGCCGTTCCACGGCATCGGCCAGCCCACTCTGGGTGGCCGGCGGCAGGTCCACCTGCGTCACGTCGCCAGTCACCACGATCCGCGCATTCTGTCCCATCCGGGTCAGGAACATCTTCATCTGCGGGACGGTCGAATTCTGCCCTTCGTCGAGGATGATCACCGCGTCGTTGAGCGTCCGGCCCCGCATGTACGCCAAGGGGGCGATCTCGATCAGGTCGTTGCCCATGTAGCGGCGGATCTGATCGTAATCCATCAAGTCATGCAAGGCATCGAGTAGGGGGCGGAGATACGGGTTGATCTTCGCCTCCAGGTCGCCGGGGAGGAACCCGAGGTGCTCGCCCGCCTCGACGGCCGGCCGTACCAGGACGATCTTTTTGATCTTGCCGTGCCGCAGCGCCGAGACGGCCATGGCGACCGCCAGGTACGTTTTTCCCGTGCCGGCCGGCCCCACACAGAAGACTAGTTCATGGTCGCGGAGCGCTCGCAAATACCGCGCTTGCCCCTCGGAACGGGGCCGGACGAGCCGGTTCCCCTCGCGGATTTCGATCGTTTCGAGGAGGTCGGGGTCGCGCGTCTGTTGGGCCACGTCGAGCAGGTCGGCCACCTCGGACGAGGAGATCGGCCGCCGGCCGCGGTGCAGGGTGCGCAGCTCCTCAAACACCTGGCGCGCCTGCTCGACGCGGTCGCTCTCGCCCACGACGCGGACCTCGCCATGCCGGGCCAAAACCTTGACCCCCAGCGTGTCGCGGATCTGCCGAAGGTGCTGGTCACGGCTGCCGAAGACGGCCAGTTCCTCGTCGTGACCATTCAGGCTGATGGTGACGTCCGCCATTCCTCGCCCTTCATCGGCCCGCGCCGGGTCGTCCGGTCTCTTCTCGCAATCCTTTGCCAGGTCTCTCCAGTCCGACCGGCATTCCCATTATTGATCTCGGGTCGGAAAAATGCAACGTCTCATCATTTGCACGCGATTCCTCTTTTTTTGTTCGCTTGCTGTCGCTTTGGTTCGATTCACGCGCCCAGTCCTGTGTCGGTGATTAAACAATATCGCAAGTTCCTACAGTATCAACGTTTGCGTCAAGAAGGACGTTTTGTGCCATGCCGATGTCAGTGCTTTTATCTGCATAACATTGATCATCCAATCGACGCCGAATGGAAAAAAAAACAACGGCCCGCCAAAGTGCTAGAAAGCCCCGAATCTTTGTGTATCTTCTTGGGCGGCCTTTCCTTCTCGACGGATCTCGTCATGGCATGAGGTCGGCAGGATGTCCTACCAGGGGCCTGCGGATACCGATTTCGCCCTCTGGGATCTCGACGTCCTTGACCGCGATTGCCCTGCCTGTGCGCGGATGATGGACATCGGCGATCACCGGTAGCGGCACCTCCAGACCCTCGACGGACCGGTGGAGCTGATCTGCAAGCTCAACCACTGCCCCGATCCCGGCTGCCCCGGTCACACCACGACCAAGAGCCCTGAGCTCGAAATCACCATCGCCCCACCTCACTGGGCGATCGGCTGGGACGTCTTCTGCTGGATCGGGCATCGACGGTTCGCGCGGCACTCGTCGATCTCCCAGATCCAAGCCGACCTCCGGGACGACTA
>JBKOZB010000262.1:0-4542 GCA_046744225.1 Planctomycetota bacterium
CTCAGGGCGAGCGGTTCGAGCAGGTTGGCCAAGTCTTCGCTGATCTGCCGCCGGGCCGACGCACGGGTTGGCACCATGACGAGACTCTCCCGCCTGGAGGAAAACAGGCGGACCAATTCTCGTCTCCGGATTCGGGAGCGGCTACCCGCTCCCGAATCCCAAGAGGCTGTGGAAGTTCCGGCTTATCTTGATGCCATTCCGGAAGAACCCCTTTTACGCGCTCATTTCCAGCACGAGGGCCTCGGCGCGGAGGCCGTGCTTCAGGGCGTTGCGTCGAGATATGCCCTTTCCTTGGGGCGACCGAGGCCCGGTCGCGTGCTGCGCGTTGCGGCGGTTGATCTGGCGGCGTTCTTCGGCGGTGAGGGCCATGGCTCGGCAACTCTGGGTGCATGTACGAGGCGAGGGGAGAGGGCGCGCTGGACGTCCCCTCTTCTCTACACCATCGTGTCCAGCGGCCGGATCGTCCTACGAATCCGCCGATGGCTCAGGTCGGTTTTCTGGTGGTCATTGAGTCTCGTAGGGCGTGCTCCGCACGCTGTCTTCGCACCCGGACTCGGTGTCGCGGAACAGACTGGATCGAAGACGGCGTGCGGAGCACGTCCTTCAGGAAGACGGTCTCCCACCAGTTGCCCGACATGAGCCAGCTTTACTTCTTTGCGCAACACTCAGTAGGAACGGACGGATGGGACGATCTCGCCGAGGCCGAGCGAGTGAAGCAGGAGGCTGTGGACGTCCGTCATGGCCAAGGGCTCGGGGCCGCCGGGCGGCGGGCCGTCGCCGATCAGGATGGGCCGGTCCTCGTCTCGGGCGGCGGGGAGCCCATGGCTCCCTCGAACGAGGCTCGGATCGAGCGGCACGACGTCGAAGAGAGTGCGGAACCCCATCTTCTTCTGGATCAGCCGCATCAGGACGCGCGCCTTGGGCATGGCGAGCTTTGGGTCGAAGAAAAGCTCGCAGGGATCGTAGCCGGGCTTGCGATGGATATCGACCGTCCGGGCGAAATCAGGGGCGTTCCGGTCATCAAGCCAGTACGGGTAAGCGAACCAGGCATCCGGCTCGGACAGGACGACCAACTCGCCCGACCTCGGATGGTCGAGACCGACCTCCTGGCGCTCCTCGCCAGCCAGGATGCGTGCGACGCCGGGTTCCTCGGCTAACTGGTCGCGGACGCGCCCGCGGTCCTCGGCCTGCGCGACGTAAACGTGGGCGATCTGGTGGTCGCAGACGGCGAAGGCGCGGCTCTGGAAGGTGTCCAGGGTCTCGCCGAACGGCCCCGGCCTGGCGACGAGTAGACCGATCCGCCGCAGGACCTGGTTGAGCAGGACTGGCCGCGAGACGTCACCATGGCCGTACTCGCTGACGACCCAGGCCCGCACCCCGATCGACTTCGCCGCATCCAGGAGCGGAGCGCAGGCCGCGTCGATCTCGCCGACGAGCCTGGGCATGTCCGACCCCGAGGGGCCGAACCGTTGGGGGTCGTAATCGAGGTGGGGAAGATAGACGAGCAACAGGTCGGGTCGCTCCGTCCGGAGCACGTCGGCCGCGCAGTTCGCGATCCAGGGAGTGCAAGCAAGCCCGGCGCTCGGGCCCCAGAACGTGTGGAACGGGAACGGCGGTCCTTGGTCGATCCGCTCCATCAGGCTCGGCGGCGATCCGGTCACGCCGAAGACCTTGTTGCCGTCGGCGCCGTAGTAGGGCTTGGGAGTGACGCTGTATTCGACGGCCGCCCCCTGGTTGAACCACCAGAAGAGCTTGGCCGTGCGGAACGTCCGCCCCTGTCGAGCGACCCGCCGCCGGGCGGTCACGTAGAGGGGCTCGGCCTGGAGCAGGGTGTTCGACTGCTGCCAGAATCGGACCTCGCCCGTCTCGCGGAACAGCCATCCGTTGCCGACGATGCCGTGGCCGTCGGGAGCGCGGCCCGTGAGGAGGCTCGCCTGCGCGGTGCAGGTGACGGCGGGGACCACCTCGCGGAGCGAGCGCCACCAGCCCTCCTGAGCGAGCGAGTTCAGCCGGGGAGCCAGCGGGAGCAGGCGGCCGGTCAAGCCGACCGCGTTGATGAGGAGCAAGGGGGATGTCTCGGGCACGGGAGCGGTTCCGGCGGGTCGATTCGAAGGCGTTCCTTGGTTCGATGTCGATGCTGTAGCATAATCGACAGGTCGCCGATCCGACTATCGCGTGATCCGAACGAAATCCGACCGCCCATGATTCCCGAGAGCGATGGACCATTCCCGCCCTATGCCTTCGTGCCGGGAGGCCCCTGGCCGCATCCGACCGGCTCGCCCGAGGGCCACTCGGCGCGTCGGGTCGAGCACGCTGCGGTGCCCATCCTCCAGGAAGATGGGGCCGGGTCCGCCCTCTACCGGCGCGGGGTGGCGCTGTTCAACGCGGGCTATTACTGGGAGGCGCACGAGGCCTGGGAGGCCCTCTGGCACGCCCACGGTCGCCGAGGCGCGACGGCCGACCTGCTCAAAGGCCTGATCAAGCTGGCGGCGGCTGGTGTCAAGGTCCGCGAGCGGCAGCCGCACGGCGTCATCACTCACGCTCGCCGCGCGGCCGCTTTGTTCGAATCCGCGAAGGCCGAAGGTGGGAGTTGTCGGCTCGGACTCGAACTCGATGAGTTGATCGAATTCGCGGAACAGATCGCCGCCGACCCGCCCCGCGACCCCGAGCCTCCAGGAGTGCGCGTCTCCCGGGTCTTCAGCTTTCAGATCGAGCTTCGCTGAGTGTCGATGAGGGCGTGTGGAGCACGCCGATCCAATTCCATCCGGAGGGAATCGGCGTGCTCCACATGCCCTACTGGAAGTCGCACTCGTCAGGCCGCGCTCGTCGGAGCGCGCGAGGCGAGCGTCCGGCGCCAGGCCGCGGCAGCGGCGACCGCGAGGACGGCCAAGACAACGGCTCCAACGACCCCCTGCGAGCCGCCCTCGACGAAGCCGTAGCTGTGCAGCCCCACGCCGAGCACGAAGTTGACCCCGTACCAGGCCATGATCACCGACAGGAAGCAGCCGACCGACGCCATGACCAGCCCGAACGTATTAACCCAGCCGGCGAACCGGCCGTGGAGCGGGATCAGGTAGACGAGCAGGGTGATCAGGGCCCAGACCTCCTTCGGGTCCCAGCCCCAGAACCGGCCCCACGAGTAGTCGGCCCAGATACCCCCCAAGATCGTGCCGGCGGCGACCAACAGGACACCAACCTGCATCGACCGGTAGATGAAGTTTGCCAGCGGCTTGATCTGGGCCGCCGTCGACTGCATGGCCCGGCCCCGCGCGTCGAGCTTGGGCCGGCTCTGGGAGGCCATCGCCCGGATCTCGGCCACAGTCGGCTTGGCCAGGGTCGCTACCGCGCCCGACGACTCGCCGACCGTCACCGTCTGGACCGCCGTGGCCGCCGGAGACGTCCCGTCACCCGCTAGCGCGGCTGCATCGAGACTCTCGTCCTCGCGGAAAGAGGCCCGCGCGATCAATTCCCCGATCACGCTGGCACCGCCGACGATCGTCATGACGCCCCCCAAGGAGGCCGGAACTGCGGCAATATAGTACAGCATCAAGGCCCGATCTTTCGGGAGCGGCATGCCGAGGTATCCGTAGGAAACGGCGATCCCGATACCACCCAGGACCAGCAGCGGAAGGCCCGGCAGGAGCGGCGATCCCAGTTCCAAGTACGATGGCGAACGGCGATAAGTCGCCGTCAGGTAGTAGATCGTCGCGATCAGGCCGAGCGCCATCGCCAGCGCGAAGGCCGCGTAGCTGGAGACCTCCGTCAGCACGTGAATCGTGAGCCAGTAGTTACTCCGCAGGACCGGCTGGAGGGTCTTGATGCTCGGATCGAGCAAGGGGACGTTCGCCGCCAGGACCGTCCCCAGCAGCGCCACGCCCGAGCCAGCCAGCGCGGGGAAGGTCCGCCGGTAGATCGCCTCGAAGACCAGGCCGAGCACCGCCGAGACGAGCGAGACCCAGATGACCGTCTCGTACATGTTCGTCACCGGCGCCCAGCCCGAAATCCGCACCCGCATCGCGAAGCCGGCGACCTCGAGCGCGATCCCGAGGGCCAGACCGATCATCCCCACCGAGTAGAGGACCACGCCCATCCACCAGAGCGGCGATCGCCTCGGCAGCGCGGTGAACCCGAGGCTCGCCGCCAGCATCGCCAACGCCAGACCGTAGCCATACGGGGCCTTCCAGAAGGGGTTGGTCTCGTTGAAGTAGGTCTCCAGGTCCATGTCCTTGACGCTCGGATACTCGTCCTTGTTGACCGCCTCGCCCAGCGCGCGGGCCGAGACGAGTAGGTTGGCTGCCTTCGACTCGGGCGCCTCGCCGGGCGCATCAGCCTCGGCCTTCTCCATCTCCCGGAAGCTCGTGCGGAACGCCTCGACCCGATCGGCCGGGAAACCGGCGGCTGCCAGCTCCTCGGGCTTGGCGTCGAGCAGGGCTCGGAGCGGAATCCAGACCGACCGATGTTTCAGCCAGGCGGAGAACTTCTCGTCGAACTTCGGGTCCGTCCCGGGGACCTCGCGCTCGTCGATCGGGATGTCGTTCCAGT
>JBKOZB010000152.1:0-2909 GCA_046744225.1 Planctomycetota bacterium
AGGCGTCCTTGCCCACCCAGATGTAGTAGCGGTGGCTCTGCCCCTTGAGGTAGATCGGTCCCACGAGATCCACTTCGTGGAGCTGGTTGGAGGCCCGGGCCTGCGGGCCGGGGTATTGCTGGCGTGGCAGCAGTGGGGCGAGGCGGACCCGCGGGGCGGTCAAGCCGTGGCGCTGCAGCACGCGCTCGATGGTTCGCTCGCACGGGAGCGGGCGGATTCCCAGGACCTTGAGCTCGGCGCGGATGGCCGTGGCCCCAGTCAGGCGGTAGCGGGTGGCCAGCGAGGCATGGGCCTGAAGTCGCCGACGGATGGAAAGGATGGTCCGTTCCAGCTCGGGAGAGATGCGCTGGGTGACGTGGTGCGCTCGCGTCAGGTCGTACAGGCCCTCGGGGCCGGCCTGCAAGTAGCGGCCCCACCACTTGTGGAACCAGGCGTCGGAGCGGCCCAAGGCCGAGCAGATGTGCTTGACGGTCCGGCCGGCGAGGCGGAGACTGATGGCGCGTTGACGCGCTGCGAATTCGTCGTTCATGGTGTCCTCCGCGGTGCGGCCGCTGGCGGTTGCCCGCGGGGGACGTTTTAGGCACAGCAGGTGGGCGGGTAAAAGACCTCGGTGCGGGAAAGTGTGCCAGTGTCACCATGAATCCCCACGATGACTTGTCGGCTCGGGAAGCGTGAGCCTCTACGATGAGCTGTCGGAAAAAGCTCTACGATGAGCTGTCGGTTCGCAGGTACGCCGCAAGGGGGCGTCATCACGCCCCCAACAATGTTGCAAAACCGTCCTTGATCCCCGACTCTGTCGTTTCCAGAACGCGGCTCCGACCGAAGTACGGGCAAGGATGGCAGCCCCGGCTCGATCCCCGTCCAAGGCAGGCTGCCGGCCGCGGTCTCGGAGAGGAGGAGCCAACATGATTACATCTCCAAGGAGGTCGACCCTCCGCCCTCCCGTCACCCGCCATTTCGAGTTCACCCGGCTTCAGGATCAGTTGATCGCGCGTGCATACCAAACTTTGATCCCGGTCGTCTCCCGTCCCCTGGAACGGTCGAGACCTCGACGCAGTGACAACGAGCCGGCCATGACGACCTTCCGGGGTCCCCGATCGAAGGCCGGAGGAGCTTAACCAGCCATGCCCAATCACGATCTCCGTGTGGCGATCTATGCCCGTGTCTCCGGGGAACAACAGGCCAAGGAGGACACGATCGACAGTCAGCTCGAGGCGGTCGCGCAGCGCATCGCGAGCGACGCCTTGGAATGCGATCCGGAACTGCGCTTCGTGGACGACGGATACAGCGGGAGTATACTGGTCCGCCCGGGCCTCGAGCGGCTCCGGGACCAAGCCGCCGCCGGGGCCATCGACCGCCTCTACATGCTCGACCCGGATCGGCTCTCGCGCAAATATGCATATCAGATCCTGATCCTCGAGGAACTCACCCGGTGCGGCGTCGAGGTCGTCTTCCTGCACAACCCCGTCGGCCGCGGACCCGAAGAGGACCTGCTGCTTCAGGTCCAGGGCATGATCGCCGAATACGAGCGTGCCAAGATCATGGAGCGTTGCCGCAGGGGCAAGCAACACGCCGCGCGCCGCGGTTCGGTCAACGTGCTCAGCGGCGCGCCCTACGGCTACCGTTACGTCGGCAAGCACGAGGGCGGCGGCGAGGCGCGCTATCAGGTCGTGGCCGAAGAGGCCCGGGTCGTGCGAAGGATCTTCGAGTGGGTCGGCCAGGAACGGTGCTCGATCGGTGAGGTGTGCCGACGCCTCCGACGCGACGGCGTCCCCACGCGGACCGGCAAATCGGCCTGGGATCGCTCGACGGTCTGGCTGATCCTCAAGAACCCCGCTTACAGGGGGACGGCGGCTTTCGGCAAGACGCGCTCAGGCGAGCTCAAGCCGCGGCGCCTCCGCCCGCAACGCGGCCGCCCCGAGCAGCCCAGGCGCCCGGTCTCACGAGTGGACACATCTTTGGAGGATCAGATTCTCATTGAAGTGCCCGGCCTGGTGAGCGAGGATCTCTTCGGGGCGGTCCAAGCCCAACTCGAGGAGAACCGGCGACGCCGCCGCGACCGGCCCGGTGGCGGTCGGTACCTGCTTCAGGGCCTGGTCGTGTGCAAGCGGTGCGGCTACGGCTGCTACGGCAAGCCGACGAGTCGGGCCTCGGCCAAGGGCAAAGGCAAGGTCCCCTACGCTTACTACCGCTGCACAGGCTCCGACGCCTATCGCTTCGGCGGCCAGCGCCTCTGTTGGAACAAGCAGGTCCGCACCGATCTGCTGGACGCCGCCGTCTGGGAAGACGTGCGCCGCCTCCTGTCCGAGCCGGAGCGGGTCCGGGGGGAGTACGAGCGGCGACTTCGGGGTGCTGAGACGGGGCCGAGTCAGGAGGTGGAGCATCTCAGCAAACTGGTGAGTAATGTGAAAAGGATGATTTCTCGACTGATCGATGCTTACGGCGACGGGTTGCTCGACAAGTCGGAATTCGAGCCGCGGATCTCGGCGGCGAGGGAACGCCTGGCCAGATTGGAGGAAGAGTATCGGCAGCGGATCGGCGAGGCCACCCAGGAGGCGGAACTCCGGCTGGTGATCGGCCAGTTGGAGGAGTTCGCGCGGCGCGTCTCGCAGGGGTTGGAAGGGCCGGACTGGGACACGCGACGAGAAGTCGTTCGGTCCTTGGTGAAGAAGGTCGAGGTCGACGAGCAGGAGATCCGGATCGTGTATCGGGTCAGTCCGTCCCCTTTTGAAGGGGGCCCCCAACAAGGTCGTTCGCAACATTGTTGGGGGCGTGATGATCCCGCCCTGAGGGCTGCCGGTGCCTGTCGGCGCGAAACGGCCGAGTTCGACCACCCCTGCTTTGAGCCACCGGCGGATCGTGGCGGTGAAGACAGGCAGCTTGGCCAGGAGCGGTCCGTGGCCGATGTT
>JBKOZB010000092.1:0-16148 GCA_046744225.1 Planctomycetota bacterium
CAGGGTCGCCAGCGCCAGGACCGGATCGAGCGCGACGAGCAGCACGGCCGTCAAGCCGATCATGACGACGTCCGTGGCGAAGTCGAGCAGGTTGATCGACAGGAAATTGCAGATCCGGTCGGTGTCGCTCGAGAGCCTCGAGATCAGGTCGCCGGTCCGCTTGCCGCCGAAGTATTCGAGCGAGAGTCGCTGCAGGTGTTCGTAGGTCTGGGTGCGCAGGTCGGCGGCAATCCGCTCGCTGACCCAGGCGATGACGTATGTCCGCGCCCAGCTCAAGAGCCAGGCCAGGACCGCCGCCCCCGCCAGGCCCAGCAGGTACCACGGGACCAGGTGGAAATTGCGCCTCGGGATCAGGACATTGTTCAGCAGCGGGACCGACATGTAGGGCGGCACGAGCCCGGCCGCTGTGCTCGCCAGGGTGAGGAAGAACCCCAGCGCGATCGCCCCGGCGCGGGGCCGGGCGAACCGGGCCAGCCGCCAGAGCGACGTGGTCGTCGGGGGCGTCGCCGGCTCGCAGACGGGGCAGGTCGTTTGCTCGCTCGGGAGCGCGCCGCCGCAGACCGGGCAAACGAACTCGGCCGGCCGCTCGACCTCGATCCGACCCTCGCGGAGGAACTGGGCGAGGCGGTCGGCGAGCTGGCTCGCCGCCGCGCTCCGGCCGATCGTGTACCGCCAGTGGGCCAGGCGTCCCGACGGCCCGAACAGCTCGAGCGTGCCGAGCCCCGACCGGTCGCGGGCCTGCAACATCAGCTCGGGCGCCAGAGGCCACTCCCGCCACTCCCGCCGCGTCGACTCACCCTCGACCGGCTCGCCGTGGAGCAAGCGGCGGTCGGTCAGGATGACCAGGCTCTCGCAGTAGCGGAGCCGGGCGTCCACATCGGACGCGAACCAGGCCAGCAGCATCTCGCCAGCAAGGAGCCGGGACTCCACGTCACCGCGCCACTCCTTCGGGAGCGTGGCGCGGTCGTCGCGATTCCAATCCGACTGGGGCAACA
Organism: Planctomycetota bacterium; assembly: GCA_046744225.1. Taxonomy (GTDB): domain Bacteria; phylum Planctomycetota; class Planctomycetia; order Isosphaerales; family Isosphaeraceae; genus JBKOZB01. Next base: position 996 of record JBKOZB010000092.1, read on the forward strand.
CGGAAGATCACCTTCCTCAACGAGAAGAGAGGTGGGAGACGAGGTGGGACCTTCGACTTCGGCCGCGGTGTTCCATTCTCTGATAATTGGAGCGATCCATTTTATACGAGAAATGGAGGTTGAATAGTCCTTTCGTGAAAAAAGGCGACCCGCCCACGCGGGCGCGATCCCCCGGCCCTTTGTCGTGTGTTTCATGTAGTACGGGACCCGCGCCGCGCCGGTCGAGCGCCTTTCGGCCTCCCTCCCCGAGACCGAAAGTTTGCGCGAGCCCCACAGCTTGGGGCCTCGGCTCGACGTCACGCCGGGAACCGCGAAATCTTTAGGCGCGTCATGTTGACTTTTCGACTGGGGATTGTCAGGATTGATTCCTCGTGACATCGTGATATCGCATGAACCGAGCTCCATGTGAGGTTTTCCCTCGGGGGTTCCGTTGTCGGTCGCCTCGCGCGTATTAAAATGGAATTCTCGCTGCCGGGTGGGGCCGGGGCGAGGGCCGGATCGAATTCGGTCGAATTCGGGTCGAGGCACCTCGGGGACGGACGAGCGGGCCGGGGATTGGTGCTCCGCAGCACCGGACGCGGCGGGCTCCGGCCGTCGAGGGGGGTTCCCTATTCGCCTAGAATTGAGCATCGGGTATCACTGTTGACCCGCGGTGGCACTCCGCGCCAGCGATAAACCTGCCCCAACGTTTGGGGCGAAGAACTCGTAAATCAAGTGGGAACTGGAACGACGCGTGGCCCGGTTTAAGGCAACTCCGGCGTGCGAGAGTTGGTGCCCCTTGGGGTTGCAAGCGTGTTCCATCCTTCCGTTCGTTTCCCGTCATTGAAGCTGGGTCGAATACAAGGGATTGTCCTCTCTCGCGATGTTTCTGCGCCCGCGTGAGATGAAGAAGTCGTGCCGTCAACGTGCGCAGCAATCCACGAAAGCACGGCTCCGAAAGCACGAGTCGTCACGGAGGTTTCGGCATGGAGTTTCGGAAGGTTCTTCCCCTGCGCGGCCCCAACATTTGGGCCAAATTCCCGGTGTTGGAAGCGTGGGTCGATCTCGGCGCGCTGAAGGATTCGCCGTCCGACGAGCTCCCCGGGTTCAACGAGCGGCTGATGGCGTGGCTGCCGACGATGATCGAGCACCGGTGCAGCATCGGCGAGCGCGGCGGCTTCTTCGAGCGGCTCCGGCGCGGGACCTACCAGGCGCACATCCTCGAACACGTCACGCTCGAGCTCCAGAGCCTGGCGGGGACCGACGTCGGATTCGGCCGGGCGCGCGAAACCTCCGAGGACGGGGTCTACAAGGTCGCCATCGAGTACGAGGACGAGGAGCTGGCGAAGGCCTGCCTCTACACCGCCCGCGAGCTCTGCCTGGCGGCCGTCTCTGATCGTCCGTTCGACATCCGGGCCGAGATCGAGCGGCTCCGGGCCTTGGCGCAGAAGGTCAAGCTCGGCCCGAGCACGGCGGCGATCGTCGCGGCGGCGCAGGCCCGCGGCATTCCCTGCCGCCGGCTCAACACCGAGAGCCTCGTCCAGTTCGGCCACGGCGCCAAGCAGCGGCGCATCCTGGCGGCCGAGACCGACCGGACCGGCGCCATCGCCGAGTGGATCGCGCAGGATAAGGAGATGACCCGGACCCTGCTTCGCGCCGTCGGCGTGCCCGTGCCGGACGGCCGGCCGGTCGAGGACGCCGAGGACGCCTGGGCCGCCGCCCGGGAGATCGGCGGGCCGGTCGTCGTCAAGCCGCAGTACGGCAACCAGGGGCGCGGGGTCGCCACCGACCTGACGACCCGCGAGCAGGTGCTCACCGCCTACACCAACGCCCGCGAGGAGGGGTCCAGCGTCGTCGTCGAGCGGTTCGCCCCCGGCGCCGATTACCGGGTGCTGGTCATCGGCGGCAAGGTCGTCGCCGCGGCCCGCCGCGACCCGGCCCAGGTCTTCGGCGACGGCCGACTGACGATCGCCCAGCTCGTCGCCGAGGTCAACCGCGACCCGCGCCGGGGGGACGATCACGCGACCTCCTTGAGCAAGATCGTCCTCGATCCGGTCGCCCTGTCCGTGCTGGCCGAGCAAGGGTTCACGCCCGACTCGGTCCCCCCCGTCGGGCACCGCGTCCTGATCCGCCGCAACGCCAACCTGAGCACCGGCGGGACCGCCACCGACGTCACGGACCGGGTCCATCCCGAGGTCGCCGCGCGCGCCGTCGACGCCGCCCGAGTCGTCGGGCTCGACATCGCGGGCGTGGACGTCGTCGCCGAGGACATCGGCCGGCCGCTGGAGGAGCAGCGGGGCGTGATCGTCGAGGTCAACGCCGCCCCCGGCCTTCGGATGCATCTGGAGCCGTCGGTCGGCACACCCCGGCCGGTCGGCGAGGCGATCGTCTCGCTCCTCTTCCCCGAGGGGGAGAACGGCCGCATCCCGATCGCCGCCGTCACCGGCGTCAATGGCAAGACGACCGTGACCCGGCTGATTGCGCACCTGGTCCACCACACCGGCAAGACGGTCGGCATGACCTGCACTGACGGCATCCGGATCGACGACAACTGGATCGACACGGACGATTGCAGCGGGCCGCAGAGCGCCCGGAAGGTCCTGCTCAATCCGAGGGTCGAGGCGGCGGTGCTCGAGACGGCCCGCGGCGGCATCCTCCGCGAAGGGCTCGGCTTCGACCTCTGCGACGTCGGCGTCGTGACCAACATCGGCGAGGGGGACCACCTCGGCCTGGCCGAGATCCAGACCCCCGAGCGGCTGGCGTACGTCAAGCGGACGATCGTCGACGCGATCGCCCCGACCGGCGCGGCCGTCCTGAACGCGGCCGACCCGCTCGTCGCGGCGATGGCCCCGCATTGTCCCGGCGCGGTGATCTTCTTCGCCAAGGACCCGAGCGAGCCGGTGCTGACCGCGCACCGCGCCAAGGGTGGCAAGGCCGCCTTCGTCCGCAACGAGATGGTCATCCTGGCCGAGGGGGACCGCGAGACGCTGGTCGTCCCGCTCTCGAAGGTCGCCCTGACCCATCACGGCCGGGTCGGGTTCCAGGTGGAGAACGTCCTGGCCGCCTCCGCCGCCGCCTGGTCGCTGAAGGTCCCCCTCGAGACGATCGCCGAGGGCGTGATGAGCTTCCCCGGCGACATCCGGCACACGCCGGGCCGATTCAACGTGCTGCACCACGGCGGGGCGACCATCGTCGTCGACTACGGGCACAACTCGTCGGCCCTGCTCGCCCTGGTGGACGCGATCGGCCACTTCCCGCACGAGCGGCGCTCGCTCGTCTTCACCGCGGCCGGCGATCGCCGTGACGCTGACATCATCCGCCAGGGTGAGATCGTCGGCGACCACTTCGACTTCATCATCCTCTACGAGGACGCCTGCCGTCGGGGACGGGCCGACGGCGAGGTCACGGCCCTAATCCGCCAGGGGCTCGCCACCGGCGCCCGCGTCTCCGGCATCTTCGAAACCCGCGGCGAGCTCAACGCCGTCGAGGCGGCCCTCAGCGGCCTGAACCCGGGCGACCTCCTGGTCATCCAGACCGACCAGGTCGAGCTCTGCCTCGCCTTCGTCCAGCGCTACCTCGCCACGCATTCCCCGTGGCGCGAGCGCGACCCGATCTCCGAGAAGGCGGAAGTCGCCCTCTCGTTCTGAACGTTGAGCGATCAGCTTTCAGCGATGAAAAAATGGTTGACCGCTCGCTGAAAGCTGGCCGCTGTCAGCGTTCCTCAGCCGTCGTTGCCGATCGCCTCGACGGGGCATTCCTCCATCGCGGCGAGACAGGCGGCCTCTTCGGCCGGGGTCTCGGGCTGGCGGACGACGTAGCTGTAACCCGCATCGTCCTGGCGGACGAAGTGGCGCGGGGCCGTCTCGCGGCAGAGGTCACAGTCGATGCAGGTCGCATCGACATAGAACCGCCCGGGGACGCTCTCGGGGACCTTCTGTGTCTTGTCGGCCATGTTTCCGAGGTCCCGCCCCGTCGTGCGACCGCGGGGCGGGCGCCGGCTCCGCTCAGACAGTCTTAGAATCGATCCAGGTCATCAGGCCGCGGAGCCGCTTGCCGACCTGCTCGATCGGGTGTTGGCGTTCGAGCCGCTTGATCGCGTTGAAGACGGGGCGGTTGGCCTTGTTCTCCAGGATCCACTCGCGGGCGAACTGGCCCGACCGGATCTCGTGGAGGATTGTCCGCATCTCGGCGCGGGTCTGCTCGTTGATGATCCGGGGGCCGCGGGTGTAGTCGCCGAACTCGGCGGTGTTCGAGATGCTGTACCGCATGTAATTGAGGCCCCCCTGGTACATCAGGTCCACGATCAGCTTCAGCTCGTGGAGGCACTCGAAGTAGGCGCTCTCGGGCTGGTAGCCGGCCTCGACCAGGGTCTCGAACCCCATCTTGACCAGGGCGCTGATGCCGCCGCAGAGGACGACCTGCTCGCCGAACAGGTCCGTCTCGGTCTCCTCGGCGAAGGTCGTCTGCAAGACGCCGCCGCGGGTGCCGCCGATCCCCTTGGCGTAGGCCAGGGCGAGCGCCTTGCCGGCGGGCGTGCAGGTCTCGCCGGTCGCGATCAGGCAGGGGACGCCGCCCCCCCTCGCGAACTCGCTGCGGACCAGGTGCCCCGGCCCCTTGGGCGCGACCAGGGCGCAGTCAACCCCCTCCGGCGGGACGACCTGGCCGAAGTGGATGTTGAACCCATGCGAGCAGAGCAGCAGGTTGCCCGGCCGCAGCTTCGGCTTAATGTCGCGCGCGTAGACCTCGCCCTGGACCTCGTCGGGCAGGAGGATGTTAACCAGGTCCCCCGCCTCGGCGGCCTCGGCGGCCGAGACCGGCTTGAACCCGTGAATGACCGCCAGGTCGTAGTTGGCCGAGCCCGGCCGCTGCCCGACCACCACGTGGCACCCCGAGTCGCGTAGGTTCTGCGCCTGTGCGTGCCCCTGGCTCCCGTAGCCGATGATGGCGATCGTCTTTCCCTTCAAGAGCCCCAGGTCGGCGTCCTGGTCGTAATACATGGTGGCCGGCATCGGCGGAATCCTTAGGCTGAAGAGTTGGCAGGTCGGGAGTTGGCAGTCGGCAAGGAAGAACGATGATTCTTCGGCGACCGAGGACGAGAGAGGCATTCGGCGAAACGCAGCGGGCGCACGTCGAAGGATCTTCTCTTCACTGCCTCCTGCCTACCGCTCACAGATTAGAATGTCCCACGACAGAGGACGCAGGTTCTTCGGCTTCAGGCGGAGCGATGTCCCCGGGGGAGGCGGGCTGGCTCCCCCGGACCAGGGCGATCCGGCCGGTGCGCGCCAGCTCCCGGATGCCGTAGGGGCGGACGGCCTCGATGAACGCCTCGATCTTCCTCTCCTGGCCGGAGATCTCGACCATCATTTGCTCGGGGCCGACATCGACGATCCGCCCCCGGAAGATCTCGACGAGCCCCTGGATCTCGGCGCGGCGGTCAGGGGTGGCGTCGATCTTGATCAACATCAGGTCGCGCTCGACGTAGTCCTCGCGCGAGATGTCCAGGACCTTGACCACCGTGACGATCTTCTCAAGCTGTTTGCGGACTTGCTCCAAGTGCCGGTCGTCGCCCATCACCACGAAGGTGATCCGCGAGAGATGCGGGTTCTCGGTCTCGCCGACCGCCAGGCTGTCGATGTTGAACCCGCGCGAGGCGAACATCCCCGAGACGTGCGCCAGGACCCCTGGCTGGTTCTGCACGAGGGCCGAGAGGACGTGGCGCATCCGCCCCGTCGCTCGCGGCGAGCCCGACCCCGCCCCCGCGCTCCCTGTGCTCGCCTCAGTCGTCATCGCGATTCCAGCTCCCCGGGCCCGGTCCGTCCGGGCCGGAACGAATCGACCCGCGGCTCGCGTCGCGGATCATTCAAGAGACAACCAATTTACGGATCGGACACTCCGTTCGCAAGGGGAGAGTCGTCAGCATTCAGCCGCTCACGACACTCGCGCCGGATCGACTCCCAGTCTTCCGCCGTCATTGGCTCGGCCGGCTCAGACTCGGCCAGCGCCTCCAGGAGCTTGGCCCTGATCTGCTCGCGCGTGTGCGGCTCGAACGTGCGGGGAGGGTCGGCCGGCTCTCTCATGAGTAGCCCTCCGAGGACGAGTCCTCAGTAACGGCTGATGACTGATTACCCCGCCCTGACAATCATCTGCCCTCAAAAGTTCGGCAAGCCCGGCGGGGAAGTTTTCGGGTTCTCCGGCTTGGCGGCCGACTTCGGCCGGAGCAGCGCTGCGCGATCCAGGGCGATCGACCGGAAGCTCTCGCCGGGGGTGACATAATACCAGCCGGCGAACCGGCTCATCAGCTCCTCGACGCGCTTTTTGCCGTCGGCGACCCGGCGCTCGTAATCGGCCTTCTCGCGCTCGGCCTTCTCCTTGGCGGCCTTCTGCTGCTCGATCCACTTGGGGTCGTTCGGGTCGGGGGCGAAGATGTCGTCAGGGAAGTTGTCCGTCGGTTCGGACTTGGTCGAGCGGGGCGGAGGGACGAAGGTGGGATCGAACGAGACCGTGACCATCAGGTATCGGCCCTCGGTCGTCCCTTCGGACTTCTTGTCCTTGCCCTTCTCCTTCTCCTTGGCGGCCTCCTCGGCACCGGCCGCGAGTTCCCGGCCCGTCGCGAAGACGACCTCGCCGAACCGCAAGGTATAAACGACCCCTTCCTCGGTGGCGACCTTCACATCCCCTTGGTTCGAGAGCATCCGGCCGTCGGTGCTCGGGTAGAAGCCCTTGCTCTGAAGCGAGATGAGGGCCGGCCGTGTATAGTCGATGTCCTTCTCATTGTTGACCTTCAGCTCCCGGGACAGGAAGTCGGGCTTGGGCCGGACACCGACGATCTTCAGGTCGCCCAAGGCCGTGGTCAGGGTTGAGAGCTTGTCGGAGTTCAGTTCCTGTTCGGCGGGAATCCCCCCCTGCAGCGTCCAGGGCGCGGACGAGTCCTTGCGGTCGATCGTCACGAGCTCGCCCGGCACGATGGCCCGGCGTTCGAGGTCCACCTTGGTGCCGTCGAACGTGACGCGGCGGATCTTGAACGTGTCGATCTTGAGCAGGTTCGTCTCGATCCAGTCAGCGAACTTGGTCGAGAGGTCGACCTTGACGTTGACGCCGTACGTCCGCTTCTCGCCCGGCACGCGCACGTAGCGCTGGCCGGACCGGTCGCGCACTTCGTTGCCGATGATGAAGTCGGCCAGGACCTTTCCCGAGACGTCGCGGAGCGTGACCCGCTTGCCGCGCCCCTTCAGGGTGGTCGTCTTCTCGTCATCCGGGGCGATGACCCCCATCTCCTCCCAGTCATCGACCCGGTCGGACCGGATTGTGTCCTTGGTCAGACCGATGACCCCCGCGGCCGTCTTGGCCAGGCGGTCCTTGGCATCGGCCGGGTAGTTGTGATATGAGGGGATGACCCACTTGCCGTTCTGGAGCATGACCTTGAACGGCGAAACCGAGGCGGTCGACGGGTCGTAGTCGATGACCTCCAAGTCGGTGCAGGCGAGCGGGTCCTTGAAGTCGGGGAAGAACGGCTTCCCCTGGTCGTTGAACAGTTCGCTCGTGCTGGTGCGGTCGGGGATGCGCACGAACGCCGCGCCGATCAAGAGCAGCGCCACCGCGACGAAGATCAGGGTCTTTTGTAGCTCTTTCATGGTCGTCTAACGTCCCTTGGATCGCCAGTCCGGCCGTCCCGGGCTGAGGCTGATGGAAGATGACGGATGGCCGATGGCAAATGGCCGATGACGGATGGTAATTTCAAATAAGTATTTGAAATTTCAAATATATCATTTGCCATCTGTCATCCGCCATCTCCATCATCCAGGGTCCTCACCCTCAACGGCCGGATCGCTGGCGAAGGTCAGGCCAGGCGGTTCGGGTTGGCTCCCAGGTTCTCGCGGCGGAGGCGGATGCCGAAGACGAGGAGGCCTAGCATCAGGACGGGCATCGGAGGCCACGCGATCGCCGGGATGCGGACGCCGTTCTTGATCTGGCGGATGTGCTGCTCCATGTCGGCCTTGCTCTCCTGGATCTTCCTGCGCTTCTGGTCCTCGATGTTCGTCTTCTCGACTTCGAGGCGGCGGTTGGCGACCTCCTGGAGGTTCAGGAGCATGATCTCCTTGGTCCGCTCGTCGAGGTCCTTGCGGGCGCGGACCGCCTCGGCCTCCTTGTCGAGCCGCTTTTGGGCGAGGGCGAGCTGCTCCTTGGCGGCGTCCTCGGCCGCCTTGGTCTCCTCCTCGCGGCGCTTGACGAACGCCTCGGTCTGTTTTTCGAGCCGTTGCAGGGTGCGATGCACCGCCCGCCGCTTCCGCAGGGCGACGAACGCGTCGTCACCGGCCAGGACGTCCACGCAGTTGAGGACGAATGTCACGTTATCGAGCTCCAGGTTCTCAATTTTCCGCCTCCGCAAGTCGAAGAACTGCTCGGAGATCAGGTCGAGGTCGGCGATCGCGATGGCGCGGATCTCGGCCGGCTTTTCCGGCCCCTTCTTCTTGTCCTTCTTGGCCTCATCCTTCTTGGCCTGATCCTTCGGCTTGTCCGCTTCGGCGGGCTTGCCCTGGATACGGGCGGCGACGGTGTAGGATTGGTCACTGGCGAAGTGACGGATCGACCGCGGGTCGGCCAGCGTGATGCCCAGGAAGCTCTGCTGGGTCGCGTCGCTGAAAGAGACGATGCCCCCGCGCGGGCTGGTCCGCAAGAGGGGCGTGAACTCGGGGCCGCCGCCCCCCTTCGAGCGGAGCAGGCCGGCGAAGATCATCACGACCTCTTGTAGGCCGGAGGTGACGACCTGGTCCTTGTTGAACGCATCCTCCTCGCTGCTCCCCGGGCCGATGAAGACGACTTCGGGGGGCAGATCAAGCTGCTTGAGCGGGTTCCACTCGTTCCAGACGATCTCGGTGGTCGGCCAGTCGAGCCCGAGCAGGTCGAGCAAGGGGCGCAGGTCGCCCTTGGGCTCGGGGGGCGGGCCGCCGCCGAAGGGGCCGCCGGGGGGCATCTTCGGGACCTCAGGCGCGATCTGCGGATTCTCGATCGGCAAGGGGTCGAGGAACAGAAGTGTCGCCCCCCCGGCCCGGACGTGGGCCGTTAGGTTGTCGATCTGCTTCTGCGCCAGCGATGAGGGCTGCGCCACCAGCAGCACGTCGAGGTCCGAGGGGATGGGGGCGTCGGGCGCGACCGAGCTGACGTCGTACTGCTTCTTCAGCTCGGTGATGATCGACCACTCGGGGTTCGAGTTCATCGAGCGGAAGTCGAACCCGCCCATCAGCTTCGCGTCGGTGTTCAAGATGCCGACCTTCTTCCGGCCGCTCCGTGAGACGGTCCGGATCGAGCGGGTCAGCTCATACTCGACCGGCAAGCCGCGGTCGAAGAAGGGGATGACGACCTCCTCGACCCCCGAGGTGAACGCGACGCCCAGGAAGATCTCGGCCGAGCTCTGCCGCGCCTCGTCGATCGACAGGACCCGGCGCGGCTCGATGCCGAACCGCCTCTCGGCGTCGCGCGCGGCGGGCGAGTAGAGCTCGGTCTCGACCAGGTTGAGCCGGATCCGGTCGCCCCCCTTCGCGGCGTACTCCTTGAGCAGGCCGATCAGGTCGGACTTGGTCTCGACGTACTCACGGGGGACCTCCGGGCTGTAGTAGGCCTGGATCAGGACCGGCCGGTCCTTGGGGATCTGCTTGAGCAGGGTGAGCGTTTCGGGCGAGAGCGTGTGTAACCGCTCGGCCGTCATGTCGGCGCGGGCGCCGAGGCGGCCGACCAGAACGTCGAAGCTGGCCAGGGCCAGGACGACCGAGAGGACCCGCACGACCGAATGCACCCAGCGCCCTCGGCTCTGCTCGCCGCCGGCCCAGTGCCGACGGCCCAGGAGCACCATGTTCACATAGAGCATCGCGGCGGCGAACGAGAGGAAATAGACGACCCCCACCAGCGGAATGACCCCGGTGCCGAAGTCGTGGAATTGCGCGGGGACCGAGAGGTCCTCAAGCTGCCGATGCAATCCACGTCCGGTCGGCGACCCGAGCAGTCCGAGGAAGACCGGCACGGAAGCGAACAAGGCTCCCAGGATGAACGCCACGGTCACGTTCGACGACAGGAGCGACGCCACCATCCCGACGGCCAAGAGCATCGCCCCCATCAACCAGTAGCCGAGATAGGTCGAGAACATCACCCCGAGATCCGGGTTCCCGAGCCGGGCGAGGTTCACGACGTGGCTCAAGGAGAAGACCAGGGCGACCGTGTAGATCCCCAGGGCCGCCAGATACTTGCCCAGGACGACGTCCATGTCGTGCGCCGGGAGGGTGAAGAGGAGTTCGTCAGTCCCCTGCCGCCGCTCCTCGGCCCAGGTGCTCATGGTAATGGCCGGGATGAAGAACAGGAGCAGATAGGGCATCCACTCGTTCAGGGGGGCGAGATTGGCGAGGTTGTTGGTGAAGAAGACCGGCTGCCAGAACGCCACTAAGGCGCTGACAAAGACGAACAGCGCGATGAAGACGTAGCCGGCCGGATTGTTGAAGTAGCTGAAGAAGTTCCGCTGGAAAACCGCCCAGATCACATGACGGCGGAACGGCAGCGTCAGGCGCGACGGTGCGGGGTGCTCGCCCCGGGTCGTGCCACTCGGTTTCTCTTGGAGCGTGGTCACCTTTGGCGATCCTCAACGAAACGTGTTGGAGTCTGTCCGAGGGGGTCGTGTCGGGTGTATGGCCTCACACGGGCTGCGCGGTGAGGTAGTGGAACTGGTCTTCGAGCGTCCGCCCCTCGGCGCGCATCTGGGCTGGGGGGCCGTCGAAGACGATCTTGCCGTCGTGGATGAACAGGACGCGGTCGGCGACCGGCTCGACCTCCTGGAGGATGTGGGTGGAGACCAGGATGGTCTTCGACTTGCCCAGCTCGCGGATCAGCTTGCGGACCCCGCGGATCTGGTTCGGGTCGAGGCCGCTGGTCGGCTCGTCCATGATCAGGACCTCGGGGTCGTGCTGGAGCGCCTGCGCCATTGAGACCCGCTGCCGGTATCCCTTCGAGAGCTTGCCGATCGGCTTGTACGCGACCGACTCCAGAGCGCACTGGGCCAGCACCGCGTCGGTCCGGACCTTGAGCGTAGCCCCGGACAGGCCATGCGCCTGGCCGAAGAAGTGGAGCAGGCTGTGGGGGGTCATGTCGGGATAAAGTGGACCGTTCTCAGGGAGGTAGCCCAGGTGGTTGGCCGCCTCGATCCGGTCGGCCTGCACGTCGATCCCGGCGATCCGGGCGGTCCCATGCGTCGGGGCGACGAACCCGGTCAGGAGCCGCATCGTCGTCGTCTTGCCCGCGCCGTTGGGTCCGAGGAAGGCGACGACCTGCCCCCGAGGGATCGAGAAGGTGACGTCACGGACCGCCAGGAATGAGCCGTATTGTTTGCAGAGCCCTTGGGCTTCGATCATCACGGGCGTGGACATACCGTCGCCATCCTCGCGTTCGTTACAGGACGCTTCGTTCCGCAAACGACATAATCCCCCAGCACAGCGGGGAATCAATCGCCCGCCGCGCGTGACGGCACGACCGTCATTCGGACCAGTGCGCCGCCCGCCCTTGACTGCCAGTCGAGGGCGGTCATTGGCGACATGATACGCACCCGGCCGGCGCGACGCAACCGGTACGATCGGCAGAGTCGGCGGGAGCGATGACCAATGCCGGATGGTCGATGGCAAATGACGACGGCTAACTCGACTACGATGAGCGGGCTGGCGGAGTTCACGGAGGCGGGGTGGGGGCCGGCGTTGGATCGGGCTCGGGGGCTTCGAGCGTCTTCCGCGCCTCGTCCAGGCTCGTGTCGGCGTCGTCGGTCCCTTTCTCGAAAATCGCGATCTCAGTCGGTGGGATCAGCCCCCGGCGCGACCGGTCCCTGGCCAGGTCGAGGCGGCGGTGGGCCAGCTCGGCCGTGATCTCGAAATAGCGGACTCGCGTCTTGAGGTACTCGGTCCGCAGCCGCGCGTACTCGGCCGGGTCGTACGCCTTCTCGCCCTTCCGCGCGGCCAGCTCCACCGCCACCCGCGCCTGGCGCGACCGGCTCAGGGCCACGCTCGCCTGGGACATAGTCAGGTTCAGCTCGTCGTCTTCCAGCTCCTGGCGGCTGATCGCCTTGCGCTGATAGAGGTTGCGCGATTGTCTGACGAGGAACTCGCGGTAAGCGACGTCCACCTGCGCGATCGCCTCCTGTTTCTTGACCCAGTCGAGCAACAGCGCGTAGGCCTTCGCCTCGTCGGGCGGGGTGGCGTGGCCGAGCATGTCGCGTTCGTAGACCTTGAGAGCGCGGTAGGCGATCATCTCGGCCTCGCGCGCCTCGTCCAGGCGTACCGAGGCGGTCTCGGCCGCCAGGTCCGCGCGGCTCAAGATCCCGCGTTCGGCGAGCCGCTGGCTCGTCGCCAGCTGGGTCCGCTTCTGGAGCACCGAGCCGTGGAGTCGCTCGATCTCGCGGTCGAGGTCGTCGATTTCCATGCTCCAGTGCAAGGCGAGCGGGAACTGGTCGGGATCGACCTTGGCCTTGGCCGGCTCCTGGCCGATCAGCGTCAGGGCGAGCAGCAGGGCGATGGGCATTCGTCTCACTCCGGGTCGAGCGCTTGCAAGTCCTCGGGCACGAAACGGCCGTCGATGCGGATCGGCACACCGTCGAAGGCGATCGTGCCGCCGCCGTACTCGGGGCGCTGGATCTGGACCAGATCCCAGTGGATCTTCGAGCGGTTACCGTTGTCGGCCTCGTCGTAGGCATTGCCGGGGGTCAGGTGGAAGCTGCCGGCGATCTTCTCGTCGAACAGGATGTCGCGCATCGGGCTGAGGATGCGGGGGTTGCAGCCGATCGACCACTCGCCGACGTAGCTCGCCCCCTGGTCGGTCTCGAAGATCCGCCGGAGCTTCTTGGCATCCCCCCCGGCGCAATCGGCCGCGACCGCCTTCCCGTTGCGGAATTCGAGCCGGACGCCGTCGAACGATGTGCCCTGGTAGATCGTCGGCGTGTTGAACCGGACAACGCCCTCGACCGACTCGCGCACCGGCGCGGTGAAGACCTCACCGTCGGGGATGTTCATCTCCCCGGCGCAAGGGATGACGGGAATCCCCTCGATCGAGAACCGCAGGTCGGTCTCCGGGCCGGTGATATGAACCTCGTGGGCCGCGTTCATGCGCTCGACCAGGGGGCGGAGCGCCCTGGCCAACCGGGCGTAATCAAGGTTACAGACGTCGAAGTAGAACGTCTCGAACGCCTCGGTGCTCATCCCGGCCTGCTGCGCCATGCTCGGGTTGGGCAGGCGCAGCACGCACCACTTTGTGCGCTTGATCCGGCAATCGAAGTGAACGGGCTTGAGAAAGTGGGTGTTGTACAGGTTCATCTTCTCGCCCGGGACGTCGGCCATCTCATTGATGTTCCGCGCCCCCCGCAGGGCGATGTAGGCGGCGACGCGCTCCATGCGATGAAGCTCGAACTCGCCCCAGGCACGCATCTGCCCTTCCGAGCCGTTCTTGACCAGCTCGCGGAGGATGCGGGTGTCCTTCAGCTCGACCAGGGGGAGCGCCCCCTTGCGCGCGGCCTTCTGCACGAGCAGGCGGGGAAGCGTGCTGTCGTCGAGGTCGAAGCACTCGATCAGGAGCGTCTCGCCCTTCTCCAGGCGGGTCGAGTGGTGGATCAGGATGTCGGCCAGGGCTTCCCAGCGGGGATCGGGCATGAGCGGGCGCGCCTCCGGTGCGGGTCAGGGATCGTCGGTCGGGGCGGGGTTGCGAGCGGAGTGACCTTCCGTTAGCCTGGCCCTTCGTTCGTGCTCGCCGGGCGACTCCCCTATTCTATAAAGGTACGCCGGCCGAAGGCGAAGGGATTCGAACGTACGTGTCCCCCATCGAGACGTCCCCAGGCGGGACGCCGAACCTCTTCGACCTGACCGGCAAGGTCGCGCTCGGCACCGGCGGCACCGGCGGGATCGGCCTGGGCATCGCCCGGGGGCTTGCCCAGGCCGGGACCCGGATCGTCATCGCCGGGACCGACCCCACGCCGACACCATCGCCCGCTGATCCACCCTTTGCCGCCCCGCAGGTCCCCGATCCCGCCCAGGCCCTGGCACCATGCCTCGGTCGGGGTGGGCGCGTCTCCTCTCCAAACACCGACGCCCGCGAGACCCACCACGGAGCCAAGGGCGCAGGTGTCACAAGCAAATTTTTATATATTATATTATCATATAATTAATTAATGCTACTCGTCCTGGTGTTCAGCTCCCTGACGAGCCGCTCGAACCGCTCGTACCACTCGACGAGCTGCTCCCCAGGTTGATGTCGGGGAATGTCACGATCGTGCTGTTGACGGTGTCGAAGCCGTCCTGCGTGAAGGTGACGGTGTAGGGGCCATAGCCGGCCGAGAAGCCAGAACGGGTCAGGGTCAGGGTCCACGAGTCCTCGAGCTTCGTGGTACGGCCCGCGGTGATCGGCCCGACGGTGAAGTACATCGGCTCGGTCAGCTTCAAGTCGAGGTCGGTGATCGTGTCGGCATAGGTGCGCTCGCGAGCATGATACCGCTCCTGGGCCGTCCGGATCGCCGCGAGGTAGGCGAAGGCTTCCGCCGCCTTCGACCGCTCGACTGACTTGAGGAACCGAGGCACGCCGAACGCGGCCACGGCGCCGATGATGACGACGACCACCAGCTCGATCAGGGGGAACCCCGTGCGGCCCTTCAGACGTATTTTGCTTATCTTGGTTCCCTGCGGGTCCATGATCCAGGTGGCCTTTTTCGCTCATTCCTCCGAAGCATGGTCGGAGGGATCCGATTCGCGACGCGGTCACTCCCGCGCCATACATCGATCGCCCAGGCCGACCCCTGGCCACGCGCCCCAGGGTGCGTGCGCTTGATCCGCCGTATGAGATCCACCCGACGATTCCCGTCTTCGCCAGTCTCCGGGCCTAAGCAGTTGTTGATAGTTCCGAAGAGGAACCTCGCGGCGGGGACCTGTCGGCCCGGTCTCAAGGTGAGTATCGCCTGCCGAGCCTCAATGTCAGCGATCCCGGATGTCTTAAGCCCATCGGAATCCGCGACTCGCATCACCAGGCGTCCTCACTTCTCTAGCCCGGTGCCACTGGTTTGTCAAATCGTATTCTCATTTCAACCCACATTTCCCAGATGGATCACCGTTTTCGGCATGACAGTTGCCCTCGGAATGGCGCGGTGATGGATAGATCCTCGCTCTCTCGAGA
>JBKOZB010000212.1:0-7073 GCA_046744225.1 Planctomycetota bacterium
GGTGGCGATACCGTGACGAAGGCTATGATACAGCGGAATAGTCAAGTTATTACCGGGCGCCCCCTTAGCTATTACAAGCGATCAATCAATTCGAGGACACTGAAAAATCCTAAAATTTAAAAATATTCGATCTCTCAACTACAACACCCTCGCACCCAGTCACCCATCCGGGCCCTCACTACGGACTCTCCACATCCTCCTCGCCTCGAAGCCATTCCAACCCGAACCCTGCGAATGCTCACGCGGCCGCCGACGACGGACCGCAAGCGGTCGGTCCTCCCCAGGATGGCCGCGAATAGCCTTCGAGACACGGCGACTTCGGCCAGCTGAAATCATACGGCCTCGCATGGATCACCACCTTGGCCCCGACCTTGATCAGCTTCTCCCGCAGCGTCGTCAGACTCCACTGCTTCACTTCACGGGGCAGAGCCAACCGCCGCAGGAAGTTCCCCAGGTTGTAGGCCAGCGCGAACAGTTGCAGCCGTACCTGATTGTCCTTGAACCGGTGGCAGGATAACCGAGTCCACTTGATCAACCCATCAGAGAACCCTGTCGAATCGGTAGGAATGCGCGGAAAACCCCGGAAAACACGGGGTTCAGGCGCAAGTTTCATGCCGAGGCCACAGGCCCATTTGGGAAATCGGGGTCAAGAACATGAAGCGCGTTCCGGACGCGCACGGAACAACCATCGAAGTGGGATAAGATACAATGGATCGAACACCCGGACACGATCGGCCCAGGCAGCTCGGCTGGTCCTCGGAGAGATTGATCGATCAACCGGAGGCCGACGCGGAGTCTTGTCATGTCGTTGGACATCCGAACCGCCGCCACGCCCGATGACCTTTACCGGGTGGACGGCAAGGCGGAACTCATCGCCGGGAGGATCGTCCACCTCATGCCCACAGGGCATCTCCCCAATCGAGTGGCTGCGCGGATCTTTCGGAGCCTCGACGATCACGCCGAAGCGACCGGCCAAGGCGTCGCCTTGATCGACAATGTGGGCTTCGCCGTCCCGGAGCTTTCTTCGGGCCGCCAGACGTTCTCGACCGACGCGGCGTATTACGTCGGCCCCATGCCGAAGAACGTGATGCGGTTCATCGAAGGGCCGCCCACGCTGGCCGTCGAGGTCCGGAGCGAGGGCGACTACGGCGCCGCGGCCGAGAGGGAAATGGCCGTCGAGCGCGCCGATTCCTTCGAGGCGGGCACGCTCGTGGTCTGGGACGTGGACCCGATCGCCCGTTGCGTCCGCGTCTTCCGGGCCGACGCGCCGGAACAGCCCACCGTGTTCGGCCCGGGTCAAATCGCCGATGCCGAGCCCGCGGTTCCGGGGTGGCGTCTGGCCGTCGATCCAATCTTCGCGTGACCGGATCTTGTCGTTCCGTCGGGTGGGCACCGCCCGACTCTGGGGCCGAGAAGACAGCGGGCGGTGCTCGCCCTTACAGAGATTTCCCAGCCAATTGTCAGGGCGAGGCCTGGCCGCGCCCCGATGATAATAGTGGAGAGCCGCGTCTTCGACCGTTCCTTGACAATCCGGATGGACCGAAATGCCGGGGTGCCGAACGACGCTCTTTTTCCGCCGGGACTCGCTGTTCCTGCGCAGCCGGCCAGCCGTTTCCCCGAACAAAATCAAGAATATTTGATACGAAGTCAAGATTAATTAATATTGCTCGTTATAGAAGCCATGCGGTTCATGCCCATAAATGGTTATCCGAGCGAGCCAGGGATCATTTTCCCGAACGAAGCCAAGAATACTTGATATGAAGTAAAGTTAATTTTAGATACACCGTTTCCGCCTGAGTAGAACGGCGTGCTCCGCACGACCTACGAATAACTCACCCCCCTGCGCCGGGGATGCCGTAGCGGTTGCGGAGATCGATGATCAGGGCGGCGAGGTCGGAGGGCAGGGGGGCCTCGACGCGGACGTCCTGGGCCGTCAGGGGGTGGCGGAAGCCGAGGGTCTGGGCGTGGAGCGCCTGGCGGTGGAACTGGGCCTTGGATCGAGGTAAAGAGCGCGGGCGGTAGACCTTGTCGCCGACGACAGGGTGCCCAATCTCGGCCAGGTGGATGCGGATCTGGTGCGTCCGGCCGGTTTCGAGCCAGCAGGCGACCAGCGCGGCGACCGGGCCGAACCGCTCGACGACGCGGTAATGAGTGACGGCGGTCCGGCCCTCGCCCGGCCCGCGCGCGACACCGCGCCGGAGGTCGCCGCGATCGGTGACGAGCGGCAGGTCGATCGCCCCCTCGGCGCGGCGGGGCGAGCCCTCGACGACGGCCAGGTATTGCCGCTCGATATCGTGCCGCTTGAAGAGGACCTGGAAGGCGCGGACGGCCTCGGGCGAGCGCGCCAGGGCCAGGGCGCCCGAGGTGTCCTTGTCGAGTCGGTGGATCACGCCCACGTAAGGCCGCGGGCCGCCGTGGCGGATCGCCAGGTAGCGGCTCGCGCGATCGACCAGGGTGTCACGCTCGCGGGCGGGCGTGGGTAACGTGAGCAGGCCGGCGGGCTTGTCCACGATCAGGACATGGCGGTCCTCGTGCAAGACGCGGAGCCGGCCGGCGACCGTCCGTGCCTTGGGCCGGTTCGGGAAGTATTCGATGGAGGTCTCGGGCTCGACCTCGCGGCCCGGCTCGTCGCAACGTTCGCCCGCCACGTCGATTCGGCCGTTGCGCACGGCCTCCTGCGCGGCCCGGCGCGACAGGCCAAATCGTTCGGCAACGAGCTTATCGAGGCGGATCGGCATTGCGACGCGACAGCCTACTCCGGCACGATCCGACCCGATCCCATCCCGGCCCGACCCCGACAGAAACAGGGCGGCCTTCCAGTCCGTGATGGCCGCCCCTTTCCCGCGACCTTCGCCGGCCCGAAACGCGGCGGAGATCGCGGGCAGTTCCCCTTGTCGAGACGGCATCGTGCGCCCTCCGTGACGGCCCCCATTATACGAACCGCCCCGTGCGTTACTAGACGTTGCCCCTCAAAAAATGACATTATTTGAATAGACAAATTTATCATTTGTTTAACCAACCCAACGACTGAGCGACCGGACCATCCCGGCGCCGAAATCACCTTGCGGGGGTCTCGGCGTGGGCATACTCTAGAAGTCCGCCGCGATCGACCATGAACCCGACGGAAAGGGAACCAGCCGCATGGAGACGGACCGGCTCGCCGCCGACCTGGAATTCGTGAAGGCCCTGGCCGCCGAGGCGGCCCAGCGCGCACGGACGCGGGCGCTGCGGGTCACGCCGCAGGAGAAGGCGAACCTGAGCTACGTGACCGACCTCGACCAAGACCTCGAACGTCTGATCCGCGAGCGCCTGGGCCACGCCTTTCCCGACGACGTCCTGACCGGCGAGGAGTACGCGGCGGCCGGCGGGACCGGCCCGAGACGGTGGTCGATCGACCCGATCGACGGCACGGGGAACCTCGTCCACGGCCTGCCGCTCTGGGCCATCAGCATCGGCCTGCTCGACCAGGGCGAGCCGGTCCTCGGCGTGATCGCGGTCCCGCCCCTGGACGAGCTGTTTTGGGCCGTCCGGGACGGCGGTGCCTGGCGCGACGGGACCCGGCTCGACGCGCTCGACGCCGACCGTTTCCACCTCCAGGACACCGTCTGCGTCGCCACGAACGCGCTGCAGGTGCTCGACCCGCACTCGCTCCCCGGCCGGCTCCGCGCCCTCGGCAGCGCCTGCTGCGAGATCGCGTTCGTCGCCTGTAACCGCCTGCAGGCGTGCACCTTCCTCGGCGAGGCCGCCCACGACGTCGCCGCCGGATCGGTCATCGCCGCTGAGGCCGGCTGTCGGTTCGGGACCATCGACGGCCAGCTCCTCTCCCCCACCGAACTGGTCGCGCGGACCCCGATCCGCCGCCCGACCTTCATCGCCCCGCCCCGCCGGCTCGCCGCCCTGATGAGCATGGCCCGGCCGCTGGCCTGAAACAGTGTCGCATCGACCCTTTGTCATTTGCCATTCTTCCATTTCCCATGAATCGTTCCATCGCCACCTTGCCCGACTCGGTCGCCGAGCTCTGTCTGGTCCGGCTCGGTCTCCAGGCGCGCCGGCTCTCGGCCTTGTGGTACGCAGCGCGGCTGGCGCGGGCAATCGAGCGCTCGGCCGCCGAGGCGATCGCGGCGGGGGCCGGGCTGCTTCGCTCCGAGCCGTTCTCGAAGGGGCACTGGCACTTCGGGATCCTGCAATTCTGGTGGAGCTTCGAGGACCTCGACGCCTGGTCGCACCGCGCGCCACACCTCGAAGCGAGGGGCGGTCGATCGGATGCGGAACCGGGGCGACTTCGGCGTCGACCACGAGACCTTCCTCGTCCCCCTCGACTGCCTCGAGTCGATCTCTTTGAACTGTCCCCCGACGGCCCTGTCCGCGTTCGGGACGCTGGCCGAGCCCGTCGGGCCGCGGACCACCAGCCGGGGCCGGCTCGGGCGGCTCCCCGAGCCGACCACCTGAGTCGCACCGGGAGGGCGAGACCCATGGGCCACTGGGGCGTCAAGAGCTACGAGAACGACGACGCGGCCGACGCGCTCGACGCCGGCTTCGACCGCGTCCACGGGGCCTTCTACGAAGAGCTGATGGACGACCGCAACCCGACGCCGTTCGAGCAAGTCCAGGAGCGGCTTGCCAGCGCCGAGACGCTCGCCGCCGCCGTCGAGGCGCTTCGCGAGCTGGTCGGCCGGCCCTTCGAGGAGTTCGACGAGGTCGAGCGGCTCGCCTTCGCCGGGGTCATCGTCCGCCATGCCGAGCGGGGCGTGCCGATCCCCGACAACTGGCGCCGGCAGGCCCTCGACTGGCTCGAACACGAGGAGATCGAATGGCAGGAGACGACCGCCCGGCGCCTCCGGCGCGAGAAGGAAATCACCCTGCTTCGAAAAGGTCCGGAGAGTCCGGGCGCGTGACCTGGTCCCTCCATTTTCAAGGAGCTTGCTGATGGCCGAACGACGAACGCTGACCTTCGCCCGTCTCGATCAGGTGATGCCCGACGTCGATCGCCTCTTCGAAGGCCACAAGACCGTGGGCCAGTGGTCGCTCGGGATGATCTGCAACCACCTGGGCACGGCCCTTCAAAGCTCGGTCGAGGGCTTTCCCGGCCGCGCCCCCTGGCTGGTCCGCAAGACGATCGCCCCGTTCGTGAAGCGGAAGATCCTGCGGACGGGACAGATGACCGAAGGGATCAAGGTCCCCGAGGCGTTCCTGCCGAAACCGGGCCTCGACGCCCGCGCCGAGGCCGAGGCCCTCCGCGCGGCCCTGCGCTTCTACGCCGCCCACACCGGCCCGCTCGCCGAGCATCCCTTCTTCGGCCGCATCTCCCGCGACGAGTGGACCCGCCTCCACTGCATCCACTGCGCCCATCACCTGAGCTTCGTCCACCCCGTCAGTACGAGTTGACCACCGGGGTCAGTCCCTCGACCATTCGCCGCGCCATCGTGTGCGCGTGGTAATGCATCGCGCACTTGACGACGTAGATCCAGAGCACGCTCGGGTCGCGGCGGCCCTTGACGAGCCGCCAGACGCGCCTGAGGTACTCGCGACGGAGCGCCGGATCGGGGACGCGCCAGGCCAGCCGAGTCAGCAGGCCCAGCGCCTGGGCCAGCAGCCGTCCCTTGGCCTGGACCAGGCGCCACGGATGCCGCCGCCAGTGCCGGTTCGCCCCCCGGCTGAAGTTCAGCCGAGTCTTTCGGTAATAGAGGTCATCCATCCGGTCGAAATAGGCCGACGGCCGGTTCAGTTCATGCAAGACGTGCATGTAACCGTCGCGGAGCTGCGCGCGGTCGAGCTGCAGCGGGATGACGTTGGTGCCGAACTCCGGTTCGTCCGACGTGTCGAGCCGCCCCTCGGCGGCCAGCCGGTCGTACAGCGGGGTCTTGGGGATCGCCGAGAGCATCCCCAGCATCACGTTGACGATCCGCGCCTCGGCGATGAACCGGAGCTGGGCCTCGAAGATCGTCTCGTCGTCGTGATCGAAGCCGAGGATCATCCCGCACCAGACTTCCATCCCCGCATCCTGGATGCGGTGGACCTTCTCGACCAGCGTCCCCCCGGCCCGGACGTTCTGGAGCTTCTTGGTCTCGCGGAGCGAGGCCTCGTTGGGGCTCTCGATGCCGACGAAGACACTGGTGATGTTCGCCTCGACCATCAGGCGCATCAATGCCGGGTCGTCGGCCAGATCGATTGACGCCTCGGTGAAGAAGGTCATCGGGTAGCCGAGCCGCTCCTGCCAGGCGATCAGGTCGCGGAGGACCGGCTTGATCGCCCGCTTGTTGCCGATCAGGTTATCATCGACGATGAAGGCCATCCGGATGCCCTGGGCGCGGAGGGCCTCCAGCTCGACGAGGATCTGCGCGGTCGCCTTGATCCTCGGTTTGCGTCCGAAGGTGATGATGATGTCGCAGAACTCGCACTGAAACGGGCAGCCGCGCGTGAACTGCACGCTACCGAAGGCGTAGCGCCGCATCTTCAGCAGGTCGAATCGCGGGGTCGGGACCGTCGTCATGTCGGTCTTCTCGGCCTGCTCGTAGCGGGGCCGGTACGTCCCTTGCTCCCAGTCGCGGAGGAACTGCGGCCAGGTCTGCTCAGCCTCGCCGATGAAGACGATATCGGCGAGGTCGGCGAAGTCGTCCTCCTTGACCGTGGCCCAGGGGCCTCCGACCACGAGGAACGCCCCGCGCCGCTTCAGCTCGGCCAGGATTTGCCGCATCCGGCGGCGCTGGACGACCATACCGGTAATGCCAACGATGTCGGCACGGGCACAACAGTTGTAATTGATCTCCTCGACGTTCTCGTCGAGTGACGGAATGGCCGGGCGGGGTCAGGGCGGCCAGCAGGGGCAGACAGGCAACCGGCATGTTAGCCCGCTTGCCCATCAGCGGCAAGGCGTGCTCCAGGCCCCAGTACGAGACCTCGAAACGGGGGTTGATCAGGACGATGTCGGCCATGGACCGGCAGAGCTCCGGGGCAAGGTCCACAGGACCGGCTCCGAAAGTCGAAATGATAGCCGGCCCGGACATGATCCGCAACGAGGCCACCGGGTGGCCATCCCACACGACCGATCGCTCCGGCCGATTGAGGATTACGGC
>JBKOZB010000015.1:0-8040 GCA_046744225.1 Planctomycetota bacterium
TCCCGGGCGCATCGAAGCCGGCCGCTGCCCCGACTCCCCCGCCCGCCAAGGCCGCTGCGACCGAGGCCGAGGCCGCCCCCTCCGCTCCGCCCGCACCGGCGGCCGAGATCCCGATGCCTGAGAAGCTCGGCCGCCCCTTGACGCTCAAGGAGAAGCTGGCCGCTGCCCGCGCCGGCGGTGGGACGGCCCCGGCCGCGTCGAAGCCAGCGGCGGCAGCCAAGCCGGCCGCCGCAGCTCCGGCGGCGAAGGGTGCGGCCTCCGTGTCTCGAACCCTCCCGCCGCTCGACAAGATCACCGATCCCAAGGACCTCGCCGAGGCGCTGCGCCAGGCCGGCGCGAAGAAGGAGAAGGAGGTCGCCGCCGCCACCGCGAAGGCGGCCCCGGTCAAGGCGCCCGCCCGCGAGAAGGAGTCGAAGCCTCAGACGGTCCTGCCCAAGCCGAGCAAGGCGGCCAAAGAGGCCGCGCTGGCGGCCTCCACCCGGGCCTCGCGCCGGTTGTTCCTGCTCGGCTCGCTCTTCACCTCGTGGATCTTCGTCGGCTGGGCCTCGTTCACGGCCGGCTGCGCGGCGTTCACCGCGATGATGGGCCGGTTCATGTTCCCGAACGTCCTGGCCGAGCCGCCCAGCACGATCAAGATCGGCCTCCCCTCGAATTACGAGCAGGAGGAGGTCAACGAGCGGTTCAAGGCCGAGTGGGGCTTCTGGGTCGTTCGCTCGACCCGGTACAAAGGAACGGACGCCATCTACGCCCTCAAGTCGGTCTGCACCCACCTGGGGTGCCCGCCCAACTGGCTGGCCGGCGAGCAGAAGTTCAAGTGTCCCTGCCACGGGAGCGGGTTCTACATCTCGGGGATCAACTTCGAAGGTCCCGCCCCTCGGCCCCTGGAACGGTTCAAGCTCAGCGTGGGCGACGACGGACAGCTCGTCGTGGACAAGAGCCAGATCTTCCAGCAAGAGCTGGGGCAGTGGGAAGACCCCGATAGCTACGTCACCGCCTGATCTCGGTCCGGCGCCGCCACGGGCTTGCTTTCCGCGGTCCGTCGGCGCATCCTGTCCTGGCAGGCCCGTCGCCCGGGTCGGCCGAGACGCCGGCCCGGAACTCCGTCTCCGTTCCGCATCGACGTCGATCCCAGCGATTTCGCCACCACGGACGCCTCGCTCCGTCAGCATAGGGACGATCATGGCCATCGTTGACAAGATTACCGAGTCTCAGGTCTGGAAGAGCGTCTTCCGTCACCCGATGCCCACTGATCGGCGCAACCGGGTCGTGGTCATGTTGACCAACTTTTTCCTGCACCTTCACCCGGTGAGCGTCCGCAAGCAGGGGATCGCGCTGAGCTACACCTGGTGCATGGGGGGGACGACCTTCTTCCTCTTCATCGTCGAGGTGGTGACGGGCGTCCTGCTCATGTTCTACTACCGGCCGACGCTGGAGCACGCCTACAACGACATCCTCGCCTTGCGCGACGTCACGACGCTGGGCATCCTCCGCGAGCTGCACCGCTGGGGCGCGCACGCGATGGTCATCGCCGTCTGGCTCCACATGTACCGCGTCTTCCTGACGGGAAGCTACAAGCCCCCGCGCGAGTTCAACTGGGTGGTCGGCGTGCTCCTGCTCGTCTTCACCCTGCTGCTCTCGTTCACCGGCTACCTGCTCCCCTGGGACCAGCTCGCGATCTGGGCCATCACGGTCGGCTCGAACATGGCGCGGGCGACTCCGGGCGTGGGCGTCGAGGGGCCGGGCGCCTCCCTGCTCAAGCTCAACGGGGTGAGCCTGATCACGTCGGGCTCCGATGCGAAGTTCGCGCTCTTGGGCGGCCGGAGCGTCGGCGAGATGACCTTGAACCGCTTCTACGTGCTGCACTGCGTGGCGATCCCGCTGGCCGTCTCGCTGCTGATCATGATCCATTTCTGGCGGGTCCGGAAGGACGGCGGGATCAGCGGGCCGATGTGATTTTCGGGGCGGATGTCGTCTGGGGGACATGGCACGGGGTCGGGCCGAGCCCGGGAGAGCGAGAGGGATGGCGATCGCCCGCCCTTCCGTTGAGCGACAGGTGCACCCGGTGCCTCTTTGGTATCTCTGAACCACGGTCGGAAGGCATTCTCCATGCACCATGATCTGACCCCCGGCGTGATGACCGGGCTTGCCTGGTATTACCTGCTGGCGGCGATGCTCAACGCGGCCGCGGCGGCTTACGTCTCGTACCTGGAGATGGTCTCGGAGGGAGCCTCGCGCGTCGGGCTGGCGCCCCGGACCCGTCGGCTTCCCGAGTGGCTGGTGATCGCCTTCTGCGGGCTCTATGGCCTGGCCACCCTGCTCCTCCTGGTCCGCGCGTCCCTGCCCCAGGCGGCGACGGTCGCCTATGCCCTCTGCGCTCTGGGCAACGCGATCCTCGCGATTGCCTCGGGGGCCGACGCCGCGCACTTCGCCGAGGTCAAGGACGCCGGACACGGCGTCGGCTCGGAGGTCGGGCCGCCGAGCCTCGACGACCACATCCCCGCCGTCGGCCTGGGCGGGCCGATCAACCGGACTCTCTGGACCTTGATTTGGGCCGTCATCTCCGTGATGTTCCAGGCGATCGGCCTGTCGTACATCCTGGGCGGGTCGGCCATCCTCCCCCAGTTTATCCGCGACGCGATCGACTTCATCTCCGGCCCGACCACGTTCTTCATCGGCGCGACGCTCGGCTTCATCGCGATGCTCGCCTTCCGCCGCATCCTGGCCAACGGCCTGGTCGCCTGGGGCCTCGTCAACCTGTTCCTGCTCATCTTTGGCCTGAGCATGACCGACTACGACTTCCGCGAGATCGTCACCAAGCCCGACAACGTGCCGATTGTCGGCCTGATCGTCCTGGTCGGCTTCTTCACCTGGGTCGGCCTCCGCCGTGCGGTGATCAACGACGAGCGGATGGCGCTGGGGCTGCCCAACCTCGAAGAGCTGGAACCCGAGAAGACGCTGACCTGGCCCGACCTCGTCTACACCGAGCTGATCGCGATGGTCGCGCAGACGATCTTCCTGGTTGTCTGGGGGATCGCCCTGCAGGCCCCGCTGGAGCAGCCCGCCAGCTCGACCGTGGCGCCGAACCCGTCGAAGGCCCCCTGGTACTTCCTCGGGCTCCAGGAGATGCTCGTCTA
This sequence comes from Planctomycetota bacterium, assembly GCA_046744225.1. GTDB lineage: Bacteria > Planctomycetota > Planctomycetia > Isosphaerales > Isosphaeraceae > JBKOZB01. The sequence continues at coordinate 3,135 of JBKOZB010000015.1, forward strand.
CTTCGACCCGTGGATGGCCGGCGTCGTGCTCCCCAGCCTGATCATCGTCGGGCTGATGGCTCTGCCCTACATCGACACCAACAAGGCGGGCAACGGCTATTTCACGATCAATCAGCGCAAGTTCGCCTACATCACCTTCCAGTTCGGCTTCCTCGTGCTCTGGGTCATCCTGATCCTGCTGGGGACCTTCCTCCGCGGGCCGAACTGGAACTTCTTCGGCCCCTACGAATACTGGGACGTCCACAAGCTGATCCCGCTCAACAACGTCAACCTCTCGGACATCTTCTGGATCCGGGTGCTCGGAACGAGCAAGCCGACGGCGATCCTGATCCGGGAGCTGCCGGGCATCCTCATCTGCCTGGCCTATTTCAGCGTGGTCCCGTTCCTGATGGGACGCCTCTTCTTCAAGAAGATCATCGCGCAGGGAGGCTACCTTCGCTACGCCATCCTGGCGGTCCTGCTGCTGTTCATGGCCGCCCTTCCGCTCAAGATGGTGCTGCGCTGGACCATCAACCTGAAATACCTGGTGGCCATCCCGGAATATTTCTTCAACATCTAATCCGAAGGTGAGGCCCGGCGACCGCCGGCTCGTCGGCTGTCGCTCATCGGTCCCTTCTCCGAAACAGCAGGACGGACGCCCATGCCCGCATCCGAGGAAACGTATCGCGGTCAGAGCACGCTGCACGTCGTCTTCGCGATCAGCTCGGTCGCGATGACGCTGTCGATCGTCTGGATGATCCTGGCCGACCACCTCCGCCCCTGGAAGCAAGTCCAGCGCGAGTTCCACAAGGTCGAGGAGGCCAAGCTCAACGCGGCCGAGCAAGAAAAGCTCGCGCAACAGAAGGCTAGGTATCAGGCGCGGATCGACGCGATCGACGCGAAGATCAAGGCCGCCGAGGCGTACCGCGATGCGCATACGAGCGAGCTCCGCACGGTGGAGAAGAAGATCAGTAAACTCGGGGGCGATTCCGAATACTACGACACCAGGAAAAGGTTCAAGAAGGCCGAGCTCGACAGTCAGCGCAGCCTCTACGACGGCATGATCGACCGCGGCGAGGTCCGCGAGGCCAAGCTTTACCTGAACACGACGATCATCAACAGCGAAAAGGAACTGTTCGATCTGTCGGAGAAGTTCGAGAAGGCCGAGGCGGACCTGAACGCCGCCAAGAAGGAGCGCGAGGACTACCTCGGGCACATCGACGACCTGCGGAAGGAGCGCGAGCAACTGACCCGCGAGGCCGACCGCGTCGCCCGCGTGATCGAGCAGAAGGACGCCCTTTACGGCGGCTCGCTCCACTGGTACAGCCGCCCCTTGGCGTTCTTGCGCAACCTTCCCGGCCTCGACCTGATGCCCCCGGAGAAGATCCAGCAGATCAGCCTCCCCGAGCTGACGATCAACTACAACTTCAAGGACGTCCCCCGCTACGACCGCTGCACGACCTGCCACCAGGGGATCGATCGGATCGGCTATGACAAGGACGCCGATGGCAAGCCGATGCCCGCCGTCTTCGCCTCGCACCCCCACCTCACCGACGGCGCCACGGCGCTGGACCCGAGGGGGAACGTCGTCACGGCCGGGCTCTACCTCGACGCCAACGGCCCGCACCCGATCAACAGCTTCGGCTGCACGATCTGCCATGGCGGGCAGGGGTCCGGGACCGACTTCACCTACGCGTCCCACGAGCCGAACGACCTCAAAGAGAAGGAGCACTGGGAGGAGAAGTACCACTGGCACGAGATCCATCACTGGGACGAGCCGATGCTCCCGAGCCGGTTCCTCGAGTCGAGCTGCCTGAAGTGCCACCACCAGGTGACCGACGTCCCCCAGGCCAAGAAGCTCCAAGCCGGCTACGAGCGGATCGTCAGGTACGGCTGCACCGGCTGCCACACCATCGGCGGCGAGGGCTCGTTCGGGCCCGACCTGACCGACGAGCGCCAGGTCGGGCCGAACCTCAAGCACATCGCCTCGAAGGTCTCGAAGGACTGGGTCCTCAAGTGGATCAAGAACCCGCACGCCTTCCGTCCCGACACCCGGATGCCGCGTTTCTACGGCGTGACGAACAACAACCTGCCGGCCGACCAGGCGAAGACCGACGCCGAGATCCACGCGATCACCGAGTACCTGTTCGCCAAGAGCACCCCGCCCTCCGGGTTCGTGGACCCGCCGGACAAGAGCGACCCGGCGCGGGGGAAGACCCTCTTCTTCCAGAAGGGCTGCCTCGCCTGCCATTCGCACCGACCCTATGAGCCGGGGACCATCCAGCTCGCCGACCGCAAGAGCCTCAACCCCGACTACAAGCCCGACGCCTCCGTCATGTACGATCCGAGCGGGTTCCCCGAGTCGGTCCGCGACTACGCCAAGGCCGACTACGGCCCGAACCTCTCGAACATCGCGGCCAAGTTCCCCTCCAAGGAGTGGGGCTACAAGTGGTTGGCCAACTGGATCAAGGCCCCCGAGAACTACCACCCCAAGTCGTTGATGCCCAACCTCCAGCTCTCGGCGCAGGACGCGGCCGACATCGCGGCCTGGATCATCTCGATCCCCGGCGAGTGGCCCGTGAAGGTCTCGGTCGCGAAGGTCGATTCCCCCGAGGTGAAGGAGGGGATCGACGAGCTGGTCAAGATCTACGTCTCGAAGAGCGGATTCACGCTCCACGGCAAGCAGATCGCCGTCCCGCTCAGTGAGGTGGACAAGTTCGTGGCCGAGAGGATCTCGCCGGAGGACAAGCTGATGTTCCTCGGCGAGCGCACGATCAGCCGGCTCGGCTGCTTCGGCTGCCACGGCATCGCCGGTTTCGAGAACGCCAAGCCGATCGGCACCCCGCTCAACGGCTGGGGCTCGAAGAGCCCGACCAGGCTCGACTACGTCCACATCCTCGAATACCTCGACGACCAGCCGGAGGACGCCCGGGGCGCCCGAGACGGGACCGATCCGTATTACCGGGAGAAGCTGGAGGACCACACCCGCGCCGGGTTCCTCTATCAGAAGATCCATCGGCCCCGCAGCTACGACTACCGGAAGACGAACGAGAAGCTCAAGACCTGGGATGACCGGCTCCGGATGCCGCAGTTCGCCTTCGCCGACGACCCGGCGGCCGTCGAGGAGGTGATGACCTTCATCCTCGGCCTGACCGGCGAGAAGATCGACAGCGAGTACCTGCCGAAGTCGCACTCCACGCCGGCCCAGACGGCCGTCGCGCAGGGGGCCAAGATCCTGAACCGCTATAACTGCACGGGATGCCACGTCCTGGAGATGCCCAAGTACACGATCGCCCCGGACGCGAAGTTCGATGAGGCGCTGACCGACTTCAAGACCAACGTCCAGGTCGCGTACAACAACCGGAACACCGACTACATCAAGGAGCTTTATCCCCAGCTCTCGTACGACCCGAAGCTCGAACCGAAGCTCGAGCCCTACAATGGCGAGAAAGTCACGATCGAAGGGATGCCCATCGGCGTCTTCGAGAACGAATTGACCGTCCAGGTCTGGCGGCCGGTGACGATCCGAGGGTTCACCTACAACGTGGGCGACAACCTCACGCTCAACAAGGAGAAGTTCGAGCGGACCGCGCCCGACGGAGGGAACTTCGCCTGGCTCTATGCGACCACGGAGTCGGAGCGGACCGGGTCGGATCTCGCGCCCTTCTGGAATCGGCTGCCGCCGCCCTTGATCCGCGAGGGGAAGAAGGTGCAGACCCCTTGGCTGACGTCTTTCCTCAAGGACCCGTACCCGATCCGTCCCGCCGTCAACCTGCGGATGCCCCGGTTCCACTTCGGGAAGTCCGACAATCTCGCCGCGAACGAGCCGGCGGGGCTGGCCAATTACTTCGCGGCCCGCGAAGGCACAGAATTCCCTTACCAGTTGATCCCGGAGCGCGAGCAGGAGTATCTCTCGAAGCTCGAGGCCCAGCATCCGGACTACCTCGGCGCCGGCTGGCAGTTGATGACCAAGGGGGCCTGCGTCCAGTGCCACGCGATCGGCCAGTTCAAGCCGACCGGCGGCGACCAGGTGGTCAACGGCCCCGACCTGCGCCAGGTCGCCCCTCGGTTCCGTCCGGGCTATCTCGAAGAGTGGCTCGCCAACCCGAGGCGGCTGGTCCCCTACACGGCGATGCCGCAGAACGTCCCGCCGCACGGCCCGCCGCCGCCGGCCGTCCCCAAGACGTTCGAGGACAAGCCGCTGGAGATGGTCCGGGCGATGCGGGATACCCTGCTCAACTACGTCAGCGCCGTCGAGCAGCAACTGGCCGGCGCGAGCAAGCCCGATGCCTCGAAGGCCACCGCCCCGAAGGCCTCGGGTGCCTCGGGTGCCTCGGAATGAAGGGTACCAGACCGACTCGCGTTGGCTCCTGTCGGGGATCTGGTGGTCGCACCTCGACTCCTTGTCAGGGGGAACCCGGGCCCGGAACAACTCTCCGAAGGTGAAGCGCGACGCGGGGCACCAGGGACCCGACCTGAGCCACGGGCGAAAACCGGCCCCTTCCCTCCCGGAACTGGGACCCCGGTTCCGGGAGGCGGAGATGCTCAGGAAGAGAGATATAACAGGAATCGACCACCCCGAAATCCGAGGGCGAGTTATGGCAGGTGGCCGACGGCGACCGGGGCGACCCGCGACGTCCCAACCCGAGAACGGTGGGCCAGCCGCCCCGGCTGGTTGCGCACCTCATTTTCTGGTAGGCGTATCAGGCGAGTCGAGAGGCCAAGGAAGCCAAGCGAGGCTCATGCGGGGTCCCTGGGGGTGTTGGGTCCGGAGGGCGGACACGAACATTTTCACCCTCCTTTGTATATAATCACCATGGCGCCGCGGTCTGGTCACCGATTCCGCGCGGGAACAATCACTTTTCCACCTCGCTCTGATACGGATCATGGAAAGGACGTGCGCGGAGCGGATTCGGCTTGGTAGGAC
>JBKOZB010000235.1:0-7073 GCA_046744225.1 Planctomycetota bacterium
GTGTAGGCACGCGGCAAGCTTCAGCGAGGTCCGCCCCGCGTGACGCGAGGATCTCACGCGCGGCGGCCCATCGCGGCGGCCATCGGATCGCGAGGCGGGGCACCAGGACCCCGACCTGTGCCTCAGGCGAAAAGAGGCGACTTGCCTCCCGGAACTGGCGCCCCGGTTCCGGGAGACGGGTCTGCTCAGAAGCAAAGAAAAAAAACAGGGAACGATCCCCCCCGAAACCCGAGGGCCCGTTCTGGCAGACGGCAGCCGGCGACAGGGGCCACCCGCCACGATGGCCTGGCCGATTGGCACAAGCACGGCGAGCGCGCTGGCCACCTGCGGCCGGGTGGCTGGGGTCGCGCAGCTACTCCTGGGTTTTCTGGCTCTTCTCGGGCGGGGTGTAGGTCATCTCGGCCTTCGTGGCGCGGAACGCCGCTTCGAGGAGGCGGTTGGTCGTGTCGGGGGGGAACCCTTCGACGACGGCCACGTCGGCCCCGCGCCGTTCGAGGGCGAAGACGGTGCCTCGACGGGACGCCTCCGCGAGCTTTTCGGGGGGCGGCAGGTCGGTTTCGAGCTTGGTGGCCTGGAACCGGGCGTAGCCCTGGGCGAACTCGAGGGCGTCGGCCTCGGAGTCCCAGGTGATGAGCCAGACGAGGCCGAGGCGGCCGTTCGGCCCCTCGAAGACGGCGTAGCGGTCGCCGTCCCAGCCGGCGGCGGCGACCTTGCCGCCGTGGCGGCGGAGCATCACGCCGAGTTGCATCTCACCGACGACGTTCCGTCCGACCTCGTGCCAGCCGCAGCCGGTTTCGAGCGTCCCCAGGTCGATCCGCGTCGGCCGGTCAAGTTTGGCCCGGTACTTCTCAGGATGGATGATCTGCTCGGTCGAGAGCGGCGGCTCGCGGTAGGCGTCGCTCAGGGCGCTCCAACCGCCGTCGTTGGTCAAGCGGGCGCAGAAGATCAGGCCGCGGAGGTAGGGGAAGATCATCGTCTCGGAGAGGATCACCGGCGCCTCGCGGAGGCTGGCCCCGCCGGCCAGGGGCAGGAACGGGATCATCAAGCTGAAGACGCGGTCGAGGTTGGCCGAAGGGACGTCCTTGACGATCGAGCCGTCCCAGTCGTTCATCTGGGCGCCGATCATCGTCAAGGTCGCCTCGCCCTCGATCAAGGCCGAGAGCGCCAGGTCGCGGTCGTCGTCGTGCTCGTGCTTGATGGCCTTCTGCATGGTGTCGATGTCGAAGTTCTGATCGGCCAGGGCGTGGGTCAGCTCATGCGCGATAACGGTCTTGTTCTCGTCCTTGTCGAAGCCCCCTGTCTTGCCCAGCAGCCGCTCCAGGAACGAGGGGGGCTTCTTCGCCTTCGCCTCGGGCTCGCGGATCAGGTGCATCGTCTTGGTCTTGGTGTCGTAAAACGCGGCGATCTCCTCGGCATAGACCTTGACCATCGTCTCCTTCAGGTTGATGTCGCGGGGCAACAGGCCGAGGGCCTTCATGCCGAGCTCGTTGGCGTGGAACTCGGCGGGGGACATCTCCTCGTCGATCTCCTTGACGAGCAGGGCGCGCAGGTCCTCGCGCGCGGTGACGTCGCGCCTGACCTCGTGCTTGAAGGGGAGCTTGCGCATGCCGGGCAAGAGCGTCTCGAAGGCCCGTTTGTAGAGGATCACGGCCTCGGTCGTCTCGCCCTTGTCGGCCTGGGCGTCCCCCTCGGCCAGGAGCTTCTTGCCGGCGGCGATATCAGCCTTAAGGCCCTCGGCCGAGGCCGCGCGGGGGGAGAGGACGAGTAGGAGACCCAGGATGATGCGGGGCAAAACCCAGGGGCGCATGATGATGACCTCAGGAGGGAGCGTGCCACGCACCATTCTTCATCGCAGGCAACGGATTGGTGCGTGGCACGCTCCCGACTTATTGTGACCGCCGGACCGGGCCGGGACCAGGGGCCGGCGCGACCCCGGCGACCGACTTTGCCGAGGGCCGAGCTCCCGCAAGCGGGGGGGCCGGGTCGGACGCCGACGGCGGCAGGGGTGCGATCGGGAAGCTGAGCAGGAGCCGGGCCGCCCGGACCCGCACCTCGTTCTCATCGCGCGGGCCGCCCCGAGACCCCCTCGTCCAGTCCAGCTCGTTCGCCAGGTGGTCGAGGATCCTCGGTTCGGGCAGGCCCCGCGCTCGCATCATCTCAACCCTCCTCTGCCACGTCCACCTGGCGGATCGGAAGAGGTCGAGCTTGACGCCGTCTTCGATCTCCTTCGCCGTGTCCCGGCCGTACTTCTCGCACAGTTGCTTGATCTCGGGCCCCGCCTGGTTCCCCATGGTCTCGATCAAGAGACGGAGGTCGTTCCGGAACGGCACGCGGCTCGCCTGGGCCTTCTGGTACGTCTCGTAAAGCTGGAGGCCCCGGGCCTGGAGCTTCAGGAGTTCCATCTGTTTTTGCTCGGCATTTTTCTGCTCGGCCTCGCGGCGGATATCGTCGAGGATCTGCTCCTTGGTCGGCCTCGGCGCCTCGGGCTCGGCGCGGGCGACCGCGGGCGGGACGGGCTCCGCCGCCGGCGCGGGCGCGGGTGGCGGCGGGGCCTCGACCGCGATCTCAGGTCCGGGAGCGGGAAGCGAGGGGAGATGGTCCTTCCGCGGGTCGAGGTCGAATGGCGAGGACGCTCCTTCCGTCTCATCCGCGCCGACCGGCTTGGCCGCCTCGGCAGCCGGAACCGGCGGGGCCGGCGTCAGGCGGGCCACGGCCACCGGCGCCAGTGCGGGCGGCGAGGCGGGAGGAGTCGGCGGGCCGAACCGCATCTCGGCCCGCGCCATGATCGGTTCGAACGCCGCTCCGGCGCCCGACGACTCGACCATGATGATCCGCCTCTGGCCCGACGGAGCCTTCGGCGTCGAGTCGGCCGGTGGCGGGGCGATCGCGATCGGCCGGATCGGCGTCTGCCGCTGGTACGACAGGATCACCAGCGTCGCCAGCAAGATCAGGACCGGGGGCACAAGCACCGCGGAGAGCCCTCGGCGATACTCGATCACCACCATCGGCGACGCGGGCGAAGGCGCGGTGGAGTCGTCGGCCAGTTTCGAATCTTCGGCGTTCATCGCAAAGTCTCGGTCGTCGCGCATGCGGTCCTCCGCCCCTCTGTTTTCGCAAACGTCGTCCTGCCGTCCTCCGTCCGGAGCGATTTTAGAAAGTAGAGCACGCTCTTGCATGTCTTGGGGGGGGCACGCAAGAGCGTGCCCTACTTTCCCCTTTGCAAGTTTCTATTTAGCCCCCGCCCGAGCCGCCGACCCCGGTCCCGCGGACGGTCTGGCCTTGCGGGTCGAGCAACCGCTCGATCTCGTCGGCGGTCGGGAGACCGCCCTTGTCCTTGAAAGCGGCGGCCGAGGCGGGGGGATGGAGCCGTTCTTCGGCCTCCTCGGGGGTCTTGCCCACGAGCCCGAGCGCAATCTCGCGGACGTTGGTCCCCTCCTTGTAGGCCGTCTTGGCGATCGCCGCCGCGTTGTCGTAGCCGATCCGGGGGGCGAGGGCCGTGCACATCGCCAGGCTCCGCTCGATCAACTGGCGGCACCGCTCCTCGTCGGCCTCGATCTGCTTGACCCCCTGGGCCTCCTTGCCTTCCAGATAGGCGGAGGCGTCCACGCATTTGTCGGCCAGGTGCTGCGCGGCGTTGGTCAAGAGGTCGATCGACTGGAGCAGGCTATAAGCGATGACGGGCATCATCACGTTCAGATCGAAGTTCGACCCCAGCGCGTTGGCCCAGGCGATCGTCGCGTCGTTGCCGACGACCCGCGCGGCGACCATCATCACGGCCTCGGAGATGACCGGGTTGACCTTGGCGGGCATGATCGAGCTGCCGGGCTGGAGCTCGGGGATCTTGATCTCGCCGATGCCGCACCGCGGCCCCGAGGCGAGCCAGCGGAGGTTGTTGGCGATGTTCGACAGGCTGATAGCGACGGTCTTGAGCGCCCCGGACGCCTCGACGGCGGCGTCGCGGTTGGCCATCGCCTCGAAGCAGTTGGCCGCCGGCCGGAACGACAGCCCGGTGTCCTGGCTGAGCATCGCCGCCATCCGCTGGGGGAATTCGGCGTGCGTGTTGATCCCGGTGCCGACGGCCGTCCCGCCGATCGGCAGCTCGGACAACGACTCGCCGCAGAGCGTCAGCCGGCGCAATCCGTGCTCGACCTGCGCGGCGTAGCCCGAGAACTCCTGGCCGAGCCGGATCGGCACCGCGTCCTGCAAGTGCGTCCGGCCGATCTTGACAACCTTGTCGAAAGCGTGCGCCTTGTCGTCCAGGAGCTTGTGCAGGTCCTGGAGCGCCGGGACCAGGCGCTTCTGAATGGCCTCCAGGGCCGCGACGTGGATGGCGGTCGGGATGACGTCGTTGGACGACTGTCCCATGTTGACTGCGTCGTTGGGGTGGGCGGGCTTCTTGCCCCCGCGCACGCCGGTGAACTGCTCGTTGGCGATCCCCGCGATCACCTCGTTGGTGTTCATGTTCGTCGAGGTGCCGCTGCCGGTCTGGAAGATATCGACGACGAACTGGTCATCGTGAAGCCCGTCGGCTACCGCTTGCGCGGCCTGGACGATCGCCGCGCCCAACTCCGCGGGCAAAAGTCCCAGGTCCATGTTGACCTGCGCCGCTGCCTTCTTGATCAGCCCCATCGCGCGGAGGAACGAGCGCGGGAATCGAAGCGGGCTGATCTGGAAGTTCTCCAGGGCGCGTTGCGTCTGGGCACCATAGTACGCGTCGACGGGCACCTCCATCTCGCCCATCGAGTCTCTTTCCTTGCGTGTCTTGGCCAAGGCAGGTCCCTCCACTCCGATGCAATCCCGGACCGAAGGTCCGCCGCCCGGAACCATTCCGGCGCGGGATCAGGGAAACATCATACCAGATGGGCCCCGCGTTGGCAGGCCCGTCCCTCAAGTCGGATTGAGGGAGGTCCCTGGTTGGCCCTCCGGATGTTGCGATCCGTCATCACTGGCTCACGCCGACGCCAGGCTGCCGTGAAGGTCCGCTTCACCATCGGCACGGCCGGCCCGACACGGCTGCATGGCCTGAATGGGACCCTGGGGCGGGGTCTGCCGCCGCAGTCCCAAGACCATCAATCTGTTCTATGGTTCTATAACGACCGTAGCTTGAGGGAGTGGCGACCATAACGATGATGTGGACCAAATGCCCAAAATGCTGGGGCGAAGTCGGAAGACCCTACGATGCTCAATCGAAGGAGCCCGAGTTCCATTTGCACGCGACTTGCGGCTTGACACGGTTGCTCGGCTTGGATAATCATGGATGACCGTTCCGAATCACGGGATTTCGAGCGTCTTGTTACCCATCACGAATCGGATCGAGGATCCGGGATGAACAGGAGGCGTGGGTGGCTGACGCTGCTTTACGTCCTGGCCACGGTGCTGGTCCAGGGCGTGCACGACCACGGCGGGACGGACAAATCGGCCGTCGCGTATCACGGTCCCGGCTGCGCCGATCTTGGCCTGCACGTGGCGGGGCACCCGGCGCCCGACCTAAGTCACGCGCCGGACCACTGCCTCGCCTGTCAGTATCGCGCCGAGCCTCATTCCTGCGCACCGGCTCCCCCCTCCCCGGAACTGTCGAGCATCTCCGTCGCGGCCGTCTCCTCCCCGGCCCTGGCCCCATCCAGTTCGCTCCGTCGGATCTCCTGCCGAGCCCCACCGCGCGTCTGAGTCCGCGTCTCGACGCTGTCGGCCTTTTCCGCAGCGTCATTCATCATCCGGACATCAGGTGTCTTTTCCCCCAGGTGGCCCGCTGCGCCTTCGACCGATCGTCCCCTCGTGGGACGGTTCGGCACTGTGCGCGGCTTGGAGATCCTTCCTAGACAACGCGCCGCCCCCGATCATCTCCCCGGGGACGCACAAGAACTGGAAGGGCTGAGAATGACCGTAGAGCAGTTTGAGAAGATGTCCCCGGTATGGATCAAGAGGACGATTGGAATCGACCTGGTGTCCTCAGCCAAGGAGACCTTCGCCGGCCCCAGGTTCAAGGAAGTGAGCCGCAATGGCATGGTCCTCGAATACGCCTGCGGTCCCTGGTGGTTCCCCCGGGACCTCGTGATCACCCACCTCAACTGGGTGGACACCAAGGACTACTCGGTCTTCCACAGGACGCGCCTGGACCCCGGCTTGAAGGGAGGATCCGGCGACTACCTGACGCTCCAGGGCGCGCTTCGTTTCAACCCATCCAAAGGTCAAATCGAGAACGTTTAGGAGACCACCGCCCTACTTGGCCATAATAGAGTTGATGTACTGCTTTGCAAGGCCTGAAACACTGTCCACCCCGTAAACATGCTAAATATTTCGCAGTTGCACATTTCCATGTTTATTAAAGAAAATAAAAATTCTCCTTGATTTCCGCTAGACACATTCCTTTTATATAAGTAGCGAAGGCTTTCGACAGGCCCTCGGCTGGTCATGGCGGCCCCCATGCGACCTTTCGCATGGAAGGGGCTTTTTTGATGCGCTCCTCCCGCCCTAGGGCCGGGCACCGGGATCGCCCCCGTCGATCCTCTCCATTGCGGTGATGACTGCCGCCCTCGGAAACCTGCGGTAATGGCTGCCGCGCCACAGGCCATCGGAGATGGTGACGTGTCTAGAAGACGGTCTGCGCAGCTTGCGCGCGGTTTCTTCTCGATAGGAAGGAATCACATCATGGCATCGCACAGCTCTGCTACGAGTGGGAAACGGAGGCGGTTCGCCCCTCGGCTTGAGGTGATGGAAGACCGCCAGCTTCTGAACGCCGCGGTACCAGGGATGACGCTGGACCCGCTGCTCGTGCCGAAGTTCGTCGACCAGCTCCCCGACCCCCTCAGCAATGATTTCGTCTACAAGACCACAGACACGACCAGTGTCACACTGGAGAATGGGAAGACGGCGACTGTCCCCCTCTACAACGTCGGGGTCTATCAGATCCAGCAAGACCTCGGGCTTGGGCCAATCGACCCGAACACCCAGAAGCAAGTGCCCACACAGACGACGGTGTGGGGCTACGGGTCCTTACCAACCACCGCCACTTACCCCGGCCACACCTTCGTCGTGGACGGTGATCCTGCTGGTATCAAGAACCAGGCGATCGC
>JBKOZB010000019.1:0-5007 GCA_046744225.1 Planctomycetota bacterium
CCCTGGGCCTTCGCCGGGAACCCGAACCCGACCACCAGAACGAACGCCCCAACCCCCAACTTCCAGCCGGACATGGGCCTATCCCTCGCGTCTTGGCTCCCTCGACACCCGACCCACCGACCCCGGACCAGGCGGCCTCGCCGGGCCAACATCCATTATCCGACCTATCGGTTGGAAAGAACAGTCTTCGCCTCACGACGGACCGACGGACCGGGTGCGGCCAGATTTTCTGGCAGTCTCAACCAGTCGGCTTGAGGCAGGTCTGCCAAGAGCCCGTCCAATGGCCGCTCTGATCCAGTGCGACCAACGCCATCACCGCTTCGACGTTGGGACCATCCCAACGCATCCCTGGGCCCTTCAGACGCCACGTCGTCTTGCCCATTGCCTCCGTCGTCGGACCACTGCCGATCGGGCTGGTCGGAACGTACGGAGTCCCAGCCCGGTCGATCGCGGCCGGATTCGGACTCTTTGCCATCGTTCACGTCGCGCTCGGGACCTGACCCGACGGCCTGTCTCGCCAAGCGACGTGGAGCTTGTTAGCCTCGACACGATGGGGTCGATGCAGCGGACCGGACCAGGTCCTGACCTCGCCCGGAGAATCATCTTGACTTCTCTGGTCGAAATAGGAATGATTCCTCAAATCTTGTGCAGGGAAGGTGCCGATGAGTGTTTCGTCAAAGTGTTATTACGCGCTCCGGGCCGTCTATGCCTTGGCGGAGCATACAGGATCGGAACCGGTCAAGATTGCCGAGATTGCCGCGCGGGAGCAGATCCCGATCCGGTTCCTGGAGGTCATCCTCAGCCAGCTCAAGGGGGGCGGGTTTGTCCAGAGCCGGCGCGGGGCGGAAGGGGGATACCGGCTGGCCCGGCCGGCCGACCAGTTGACCATTGGCGAGATCATGCGGTATGTCGATGGCCCGATCGCGCCGGTCGATTGCGTCAGCGTGTCGCGCCACAAGGAATGCGAGTTCCATGGCGAATGCCACTTCTTTGGGTTCTGGGGCCGGGTCCGACAGGCGATCTCCGACGTGGTGGACCGGACCACCTTCGCCGATCTGATTCGTGAAAACCACGAACGGAGAAAGGGGTACGTCGGAGACTGGATCATCTAAGATGCGACTAGGAGTTCCGCAGTTGGGGGTTCCATGGCTGCATCAGCTGTCGCTCTGAAATCGTGAGGGAACAGAGGTAACATGGGAGAGCTTACCGCTCAGTTCCTGAACTCCCATCCTTCCAAACGTTTGGAATACCAAACAATCAACTGTGTAACTCTTATTGTGAAATGCGTGTAGGTTGTGAAATGCATGGTAGGCGCATTTTTCTACATTAGGAATTATGCCGTTGGAGGGCCAGTGGCTGCATCAGCTGGCCCTCTGAGATTTTCAGGGGATTAGGCGAAGTGACCAATCTTGCCGCGCCGTTCCAGAACGTCCCATCCTTCCAAACGTCTGAGGCGACAAACGGTCAACTGTGTAACTTCTAGAGACGGGTGGGATGACGAAGGACACCTTCACCACTCCTGGTTTCGATCGTCGCGGCGGCCTGGCCCTGCTCGCGCTGCTGGCGACCTGCGCGATCCCGGCGTGCGCCCCGACGCGCGGCGAGGCCGCGGGGACCGACACGCTGACGATCGGCGCCTACTCGGTCGTCCGCGAGGCGTTCCACGCGGGGATCTTGCCCGCCTTCGCGACGCACTGGAAGGCGAAGACCGGGCGGACGGTCCGGTTCGAGGAGTCGTACAACGCCTCCGGCGCGCAAAGCCGGGCGATCGCGTCGGGGTTCGACGCCGATATCGCGGTCCTGTCGCTCGAATCCGACATCACGCGGTTGGTAAAGGCCAAGCTGGTCAAGGAGGACTGGAAGGCGGGGCCGACCAAGGGGATCGTCAGCCGGAGCCTAGTGGTCATCGGCGTCCGGCCTGGGAATCCGAAGGGGATCAAGGACTGGGACGACCTGGCCAAGCCCGACGTGGACGTGCTTTATCCCGACCCGAAGACCTCGGGCGGGGCGCGCTGGAACATCAATGCGATCTATGGCGCGGGCTTGTTGAAGGATCGAGAGAAGGGCGGCAAGCCGAACCACACGGCGGCTCGCGACCTGCTGGCGCGGGTGCAGAAGCGGGTAGTCAACATGGACTCCTCGGGCCGGCAGAGTGTGGCGACCTTCGAGCGCGGGACGGGCGACGCGGTCGTCACCTACGAGAACGAGCTGATTCTCCAACAAAAGCTCAAGGGAGACAACCTCCCCTACGTCATCCCTCCGGCGACGCTCCTGATCGAGTCGCCCGCGGCGATCGTCGAGGACTCGGTCCAACGGCACGGCAACCGCGCGGTCGCCGAGGCGTTCCTCGCGTTCCTCCGCTCCGAGGAAGCCCAGCGCATCCTGGTCGAGTACGGGTTCCGGCCGCTCGACCCGAAGCTCGACGCGAAGGATCGCCAGCCCATACCTCCCAAGCTCTTCACCATAAAGGACCTCGGCGGCTGGAGCCAGATCACGAAGGACGTCTACGACGCGGGCGGGGTCTGGGATTCGCTCTTCACCCAGAAGAAGGCTCGGGGGAACTGAGCGATGCGCCGATCGGGCCCGAGATCATCACCGACCGAGCTGCTCGTCCGGGGGGCGACGCTATCGTACCTGGGCCTGATGGTCATGCTCCCCCTGGCAGCTTTGGGGATTGAGGCGGCCGAGCCGGGGTTCAGGGAGTTCTGGAAGGCGCTGATGAACCCGTTCGCCTGGCATGCCCTCAAGCTGACGTTCGCCACGGCGCTGGTGATGGTTCTGATCAACGCGGTGATGGGGACGGCGACCGCCTGGGTCCTGGTGCGCTACCCGTTCCCGGGCAAGCAGTTCGTCAACGCGCTGATCGACCTGCCGTTCGCCGTGCCGACGGTCGTGACTGGCCTGATGCTGGTGGCGCTTTACGGGCCGTCGAGCGTGCTCGGGGCGTTCCTCGGCCGGCACGGCTGGGACGTGATCTACCAGAAGCCGGGGATCGTGCTGGCACTCTTGTTCGTCAGCTACCCGTTCGTGATCCGGAGCGTGCAGCCGATCTTGCTCGAGATGGACCAAGCCGAGGAGGAAGCCGCCGCGACCCTCGGCGCCCGGCCGCTGACGATCTTCCGGCGGGTCACGTTCCCGACCCTCTGGCCGGCGATCGTGACCGGCACCGCCTTGGCGTTCAGCCGGGCTCTGGGCGAATTCGGCAGCGTCGTGATGGTCGCCGGCAACCGCCCGCTCGAAACCAAGACCGGCCCGATGTACATCTTCGGCGAGATCGAGAGCGGCAACCGCCACGGCGCGATGGTCGTCTCGGTCGTCCTGCTCGCCTGCTCGCTCGGCATCCTGATCGCCCTGAACTGGCTCCAGCGCCCGAGAGAGAAAGTCCACTGACACAGACCAGTCGGTGCCGATCGATTTCTCTCCCTCCCTGTGCTCGTGAAGGACGACTCTCCCATGTCCGTTGAGACCGTCGTAAACCCGCATCCGGCCAAAGTCGCCACCGCGAGTCGTTCCGCGCTCCGAGGGCAAAGCCCCGCCTTACGCTGGGTGCTGACGGGGGTGGTCCTGGCCTGGTTCGCGGTGCTGATCCTGGTCCCAGCCCTCGCCTTGATCCGCGCGGCGCTTGCCAGGGGGATCGGGACGTTCGCCGCGGCGATTGCCTCGCCCGACGCGCAGCAGGCGTTCGGGCTGACGATCGCGATCACCCTGGGCGCGACGGTCGTCAACACCATCTTCGGCCTGGCCTTCGCGATGGTCCTGGTCCGGCACAAATTCTGGGGCAAGGCGCTGGCCGACGGCCTGGTCGATCTGCCGTTCGCCGTCTCGCCGGTCATCGCCGGGCTGATGCTCATCATCCTCTATGGCCCGCAAGGGTGGTTCGGGTCCTGGCTGAACGCGGCCGGCATCCGCGTCGTCTACGCCTGGCCCGGCATGCTCCTGGCGACGACCTTCGTCACGCTGCCGTTCGTCGTCCGCGAGGTCGTGCCGGTCCTGCGCGAGTTCGGCATCGATCAGGAGGAGGTCGCCTACACCCTGGGCGCGAGGCGGTGGCGGACCTTCTGGCGCGTCACGCTCCCCTCGATCCGCTGGGGCCTGGCCTACGGCGTCACGCTGACCGTTGCCCGCTCGCTCGGCGAGTTCGGCGCGCTGCTGGTCGTCTCGGGGAACATTCTCGGCCGGACCCAGACGGCCACCCTCTACGTCCACGACGGCATCGAGAGCTTCAACGCCGAGGGCGCCTACGCCGCCAGCCTGCTGCTGGCCGGCGTCTCGTTCGTCATGCTGATCGGCATGGAGATGCTCCGCAAGCGCGTCGAGGCCCACGAGACGCCGGAATGATTCTCAAGAATTAATAAATGTGGAAATTTGATTAATCAATAATTCTTATCCAGCGGCGGGCACGACCGCGGCGAAGAGCTCGGAGAGGAATCGGGAGGCGCTGACGTGGGCATCGTGGTGAAAAACCTGGCGAAACGGTTCGGGCGGTTTCAGGCCGTCGACGGGGTCTCGTTCGAGGTCCTGTCCGGCCAGCTCGTGGCCTTGCTCGGACCGTCGGGCTCGGGCAAGAGCACGATCTTGCGGATCATCGCCGGGCTCGAGCCGGCCGACGCGGGGGACGTCGCGCTGACCGGCGAGGATGCCACGCATCTGCCTGTGCAAGAGCGCGGGGTCGGGTTCGTCTTCCAGCACTATGCCCTGTTCCGGCACATGACCATCCGGCAGAACGTCGCGTTCGGCCTGGAGGTGCAGAAGCCCCGGCCCTCGAAGAGCGAGATCCAGGCGCGGGTCGATGAACTGTTGAACCTGGTGCAGCTCCAGGGATACGCTGAGCGTTACCCGTCGCAGCTCTCCGGCGGACAGCGGCAGCGCGTGGCCCTGGCGCGGGCGCTGGCGCCCCGGCCCAAGGTCCTGCTCCTCGACGAGCCGTTCGGCGCGCTCGACGCGCGGGTCCGCGACGAACTGCGCACCTGGCTCCGCCGGCTCCACGACGAGGTCCACGTCACGAGC
>JBKOZB010000044.1:0-5875 GCA_046744225.1 Planctomycetota bacterium
TGAGGGCGGATCACCTGCTGGACGTCCTCGGCCAGGCGGGGCCGTTCGGCTACCGCTACACGATCTCGCAGCGCGGCCGCGAGCGCGCCGGCCGGTTGCTCGAGGTCTCCGGCTATGTCGGGCCGGCACCGGTCTCGCTCGAGTCGTACACGGCGATGCTCGAGTGGCAGCTCGCCCGGGCGCCCGAGGTATCCCCGGAGCAGGTAGCGGCCGCGCTCTCGGAGCTCGTGCTCCCGGGCGAGGCCGAGCAACTCGCCGGGCTGGCGATCTCGTCCGGGCGCAGCCTGTTCCTCTTCGGGCCGCCTGGCAACGGGAAGACGAGCCTCGGCCGGGCGCTACACGACGCCTTGGGGGGTGACCTCTGGATCCCCCACAGCATCGGCATCGACGGCAGCATCATCCGGATCTTTGACCCGCAGTGCCACCAGCCCGCGGACTCTCCCGCCGAGCAGCCCTGGATGATCGATCGGCGCTGGGTGAAGATCCATCGGCCCTTGATCGTCGTCGGCGGCGAGGTGACCCTCGAGTCGTTCGAGCTGACTTACAGCCCGGCGCTACGGTCGTACGAGGCGCCGTTGCACGTGAAGGCCAACGGCGGCACGTTCCTGATCGACGACTTCGGCCGGCAGCGCGTCGAGCCACACCAGTTGCTCAATCGCTGGATCATCCCGCTGGAGCATCAGATCGACCACCTGACCCTGCAGACCGGTCAGAAGATCCAGGTGCCGTTCCGGCAGATGCTGATCATCGCCACCAACCTGAACCCGGACGCCGTGATGGACCAGGCCTTCCTGCGCCGCATGGGTTATCGCCTGCACCTGGGCAAGCCATCACCGGGACGCTATGCTCGGATCTTCGAGCGCTATGCCGCCCGGTGGGATGTCGTCGTCGAGCCCGGCCTCATCTCGCGCCTGCTCGATCGCTATCGCGCCGAGGGCCGCGAACTCCGGTGCTGCGAACCGCGCGACCTGATCGAGCGCATCCGCGATATCTGTCGATTCCGGGGCCAGCCCCTGGGGTCAAACGAGGAGATCTTGGACCTCGCCTGGACCGGTTATTTTGGTAACGCAACGAGCGGCCCACGAGTTGACGCGGCTTGACCGTCGTTGTCCCGTTCGTCCATGTCCGCGTTGTTCGCCGCCGCAGACCAAGCATCACGGGCCTGGGCTCGATCCGCTCGACCCCCGGCCGGACGCGCTCCGGACGAGGCAAGGCCCCACCCGGGAGAGGAGATGGGGGACGATCCGGTCGGGCGCCTCCGAAGACCCCCGGCGCGACACCCAGGGGCATCAAGATCCTGGGGAGGACAGGACCGAGACCCGGCCGGCGTGGTACACTGACGGCGATCCCGACGGGCCCGAGAGTGCGGAGCCACCCGCCCATGCCGTGCCACCCCCACCTCGTCTACATCCCCGTCTCCCTCCTCGACGACCGCCGACTCGCCGCGCGCGACCGGGACACCCTCATGTACCTGATCGCCCTCGCCGACAACTCCGTGCGCTGCAACTACGACGAGGAGACGCTCGCCCAAAAGCTGGGCGTGACAACCAAGACCATCCGCAAGTGGCTCGCTCGCCTGGAGGGCTTCGGCTACGTCGTCAACCACAAGCTCTGGGTCGAGCTACACGACGACTTGGTCCTTACTGACGACAGCCTCCTCATGGCCGACCTCCCGCCCTTGTCCGACGAGGAATTCGCCCAGCTCCAGCTGGCCGACGACCCCGACGAGTTCCTCAAGGACTACGCCGGCAGGAAGCTCTTCCTCGACCTGCCCCGCGCCCTCATCGAGGGACACCCCCGCCCCAAGCGGTCCTGAGGGAAGGGGGATGGGGTCCTGCAACGCGGCGCCGCGCGGGTCAAGTCTCCGCGCGCCGGGGCGTGGGGCCGCTACACCGGTGGTTCGGCCGCAACCGGAGAGACTTGCTGGGCGGGGGATTGAGAAGGGACCGACCGCGCGTTAAAAAGAACGAGCCTCGTGGTGGCCTCGACTCCACCACGGGGCTCGTTTGATATCTTTGATGCCAAGGCCGAGGGCCTGACAACCTTACCGGCCGAGGCGATCCACGAAGTACCCGTCTCACGGGGAGGGGGTTCTTGTGCGCGCTGGTTATTCTAGCCGACCCACATACCAATGCAAGGGTCGGTCCGATCTCATCACCGAAAATTCTGCCGACGCTCCCCCGACACGACGCTTCGGCCCGCTCGCGCCGGACGACCGTGCTCGACGACTCGCCGAACTGCGGACGGCCCTAACCGGCTCTGCCCCGATGTTCCAGGCCCGGATTCGCTCCGGGGAACAGGGGGAGCGACCGTGAACCTCCCCACAACCCGGCACACGACACCGGACGCGGCCCCGCGGACCGGACGGGGATTTATTGCGCTCCCGCGCGACCCGGGACTCGACCGGCTCCTCGCCGACCCCAACCTCGGCTCCACCGCCAAGACCATCGCCACCGTCCTGGTCAAGCACTGGGCCTGGTCCAAGGACCATTGCTGGCCCTCCGACCGCTCCATCGCCGGGAAAGTCGGCAAGTCCCAAGGACACGTCCAGCGCTGCCTCCGACAGCTCGAGGACGCCGGCTGGATCGAACGCGAGAAGACCGACGAGGTGTCGACGGGTCGGTTGATCTGGCTGATGTGGCGCTGTCCCGCCACCAGCAAAGGCGCGCGGGGGGATCGCGCGCCGGCGCGCGAGGGTCCACCAGCGCCGGCGCGCGACAAAAGAATCGTAGTCGTGAAAGAGAGAATGGAACGGGAAGAGATCGCGCTCCCAGAACGACAACGACCCGAGCCGACCCCCCCTACTCCACCGGCCACTCCGGCTCCCCGGCCCGAGCCGATGGTCGCGCCCACCCTGGCCCCTGTGGCGGCCCTCCCACCACCACCACCGCCGCCCACTCGGTCAGCTCCCCGGTCCGAGGCGCCTGTGCCCGCCGCGGCCCGCATGCCCTCGCCCGGCATGCCCCTGACGCCCGAGCAGCACGCCCGGCTCATGGAGCTACCCGAGGCGTCCCGCGACCAGGTGCTCACCTGGCTCGCCCTCGGCGATCCGATCCTCGTAGCCGAGGCAAACAAGCGCCTGGCCCCGCCGCGGCCGCGCCCCGTGGCCCCGCGGACGCTCCCCGAGGTCCTGGACCGGATCCGCGAGGACCCGACATTCCCGGCGCTGGCGGCGGACTGGCTGGCGTCGGCGTTCGACGACCGGAAGTCCTGGACCGGGTTCAAGGCGCGGTGCGAGGAGGCGTGGCGGGGCGAGCTGAACCCGGACCGACTCCTCTCGGCGTATGAACAGGCGATGGGTCCGAAGGCCAGGAACCGCGGGGCGATCTTCATGGTCGCAGTGAAGCGCCGGGAGTGAGGGCGAGCCGCCTTCTTCTCCGTCCCTGGCGCATACCGATAGCCTGTGGCGTCAGCCCTCGCGCTCGACCCGCCCGCGGGGCAGGTTCTTGTCGAGGATTTCGGTCGCGACGGCTGTACCGGTCGTGCGGCGCTGGCGGATCGGTGCCGGTCGCGTGGACCTCGGCACCGATTGACCGGACATAGCCCCCTGTCCTACCATTGCGGGCGCCGTCCGGCCAAGGCATCGGCGACGGCCTCGCGGATCGTCTCCAGGGCGGTCAGCTCGGGGCGACCGACCCGGGCGATGACCTCCGCCTCGATCGCATCGGCTGCGCCGCCCTTGGCTTGGTGGCGCCGGCCATAAAGGGTATCGAACCGGCTCGCCTCGACCCGATCGGTGGCGATCCCGTAGGCGAGCCGGTAGAGCATGCAGGTGGTGAATTCCTGGTCGTCCATGCCCCTGCCCTACGCCGCGGCCGGGTCCCCGGCGCCCAACTTGGCATCAAGTTGACCCAGCGCATCGATCAAGGCGGCGCGGATCAGGCCCGGGTCGAGGCCGCGGCGACGCTCGACGGTGACCCTCGACTCGGCCGTCGTCTTGAACACCTGCTCTGTCTGCTTTCGTGGCTTGGCGATCCCCCTGCCTTTCCGCGGCGTTCGGGTTCGCGCCTGGACCTCGTCGCGCCTGAGCCGGCCCACCGCGGCCTCCTTGGCGAGCGCGGCTTGCTCAGCCGGGTCTTCGACCTTGGACAGCTCGTAGGCGGTCCCGGGGGCGATCCGGCCCGCTTCGACGGCCTCTTGCACATCGCCGGGGAGCGTCAGGAGCGCGAGGGCCTTGGCGACCGAGGCCGCGCCGATCTGGAGGCGCTCGGCGAGCTGGCGGGTCGAGAGGCCGCGGCTCGCCATCAGGGATTGGTACGCCTTGGCCTGCTCGATCGGCTTGAGGTCCTCGCGCAGCGCGTTTTCCACCAGTTGATCCTCCAAGAGGTCCTCGGCGGTCGGCTCTCCGGCGACCACCACGCAGGCGAGCGATTCGAGGCCTGCGAGTTGGGCCGCTCGCCACCGCCGCTCGCCCACCACTACCACGTACCGATCGGCAGCGTCATCCCACCGGACCCGGATCGGTTGGAGCTGGCCACGCTCGCGGATGCTGGTGGCCAGCCGGTCGAGGGACTCGGGGTCGAACTCCTTGCGAGGCTGGTTCGGGTCCGCGACGATCCGGTCGAGTCGGATCACGGCGGCGGATTCGAGGCGCTTCCACCCTTCGCTCCGGCGCGCCAGGCTCGACGGGGCGGCGGCGCTTCCCGGGGAAACGACGGGCCTGCCCTGCATGGAGCTGGCGACGTTCGCGAGCATGTCGGTCTTCATGGTGGCCATTAGGCGACCCTCCGGGCGTCGGCGGGAAGCCGGGCATCGAGCCGGGCGAGGAATTCATCGGCCAGGGCGGCGATCGCCTTGGCAGGGGCCGAGCGGGGCTTGTATTCGACGATCGGCCTCCGGTATGTGACGGCTTCCTTGTAATCCTTCGCCAGGGGGATCATGGCGGCGAAGACATCGTCGCCGTGGAGCTGGCGGAGGTAGCCCTCATAGGTCACATGGACCGAGAGCGCCTTGTTGTACATCGTTACGAGATAGCCGATCAGCGCGAGCCTGGGATTCGCCTCGGCCTGGACACGCCCGATATTCCGAAGGATCGCCTTGAGCCCCTGCGCCCCATAATCCTCGGCCTGGAGGGGCACCACCACGCCATCGGCGGCGACCAGCGCCGACCAGGCCCAGAGCTGGATATGCGGGGGGCAGTCGATCAGGACGATATCGAACCCGTCCGCGGTATCGGCCAGGGCGTTGCGGAGTGTGAATTGGGCGAGGCCGGAATCCCAGGGATCGGGCTGGTTGTAGTGCTGCGCGGCCTCGGAGCCGGCGAGGAGCGCGAGGTTGGTAAAGCCGGTCGGGCGCACCAGGTCGCGCGCCCGGGCTGCGCACGAGTCGTCGAAGATGGCGGCGATCGTCTCGCGTGGGTCGAGGTCCTCGGCGACGTCGGGGCCAAGCAACCCTTGGGTGAGGCTCGCTTGCGGGTCGGCATCGACGGCCAGCACCTTAGGCGTTCGGCAGGACTTATACGCGTTCCAGGAATTCTGTGCGCCTTCTGGATGGATGCAAGATGGCAAATGAGTAATGACAGATCGGGCCAGAGCGCACGAAATTCCCGGAACGCGTATTACTTTACCTGCGGTTTCGTGACTCTCGGCTTGATGGTGATGTCGTACTTCGGCAGAGTCGCCGAACGTTGCAGCCGCGCCTCGTATTGCTTCATCTCCGGAGCGGCCACGCGTACACCGTCGGCATACTCGCCCTGGAGGCATTTCACCGTCGGATGAAGTCCCTTCCAGGTCATCCGCAGGGCGCATTGCAGCACCACCTCCAGGCAGTTCAGTAACACCCCGTTCCACTTCTGCTCCAGCGCCGACCAGCACCGCTCGATCGGGTTGTACTTGCTGTGGTAGGGAGGGTAGTACACCAAGCGGATCTCCAGCCC
>JBKOZB010000116.1:0-6195 GCA_046744225.1 Planctomycetota bacterium
GGGCGGCGGCATCCTCGACAACGGCGGCGGCACGCTGACGGTCAACGACAGCACGCTGAGCAGCAACAAGGCCACCAAGGGCGGCGGCATCCACAACTACTTCAGCACGGTGACGGTCAGTGCCAGCACGCTCAGCGGCAACTCCGCCACCGACGGCGGCGGCATCAACAACGACGGCGGCACGCTGACGTTCAACACCTCCAGCACGCTGATCGGCAACTCGGCCACCAACGGCGGCGGGATCGACAACAACGGCACGCTGACGGTCAACGACAGCACGCTGAGCGACAACTCGGCCAGCAGCTTCGGCGGTGGCATCAACAACCGCAAATATGGCACGGTGACGATCAGCGCCAGCACGCTGAGCGG
Source organism: Planctomycetota bacterium (assembly GCA_046744225.1). GTDB lineage: Bacteria > Planctomycetota > Planctomycetia > Isosphaerales > Isosphaeraceae > JBKOZB01. The sequence goes on from JBKOZB010000116.1 coordinate 370, forward strand.
CAACTCGGCCAGCATCTCCGGAGGCGGCATCAACAACACCGGCAATCTGACGGTCAACTCCGCCACCGCGCTGAGCGGCAACACGGCCGACTTCGGCGGCGGCATCAACAACTACGGCGGCACGGTCACGGTCAGCGTCAGCACGCTCAGCGGCAACACGGCTGGCAGCTTGGGCGGCGGCATCCTCGACAACGGCGGCGGCACGCTGACGGTCAACGACAGCACGCTGAGCGGCAACAAGGCCACCAAGGGCGGCGGCATCCACAACTACTACAGCACGGTGACGGTCAATGCCAGCACGCTCAGCGGCAACTCCGCCACCGACGGCGGCGGCATCAACAACGACGGCGGCACGCTGACGGTCAACTCCTCCAGCACACTCGTCGGCAACTCGGCCACCAACGGCGGCGGGATCGACAACAACGGTACGCTGACGGTCAACGTCAGCACGCTGAGCGACAACTCGGCCAGCAGCTTCGGCGGCGGCATCAATAACCGCAAATATGGCACGGTGACGGTCAGCGGCAGCACGCTGAGGGGCAACTTGGCCAGCATCTCCGGAGGCGGCATCAACAACACCGGCAATCTGACGGTCAACTCCGCCAGCACGCTCGGATTCGGCTTGGTGCGTGGTGTGACAGCCGAGCTGATTACTATCATCGACCAGCAGAACCTTGCGCCAGTCACTGGCACTAATGGTGCTTTTCCAGGCTTCTTTTTCGGACAGTCGTTCACACCGAATCTGCCCGCCCTCGATGCTATCGAGTTCTTGTTGGGCGGAACGGACGCGACTGTCGTTGTGGAGATACTCAATGGCGTCGTAGGTATTGATGGCCTCGAAGGTGCCGTGATTGCCTCGTCGCTGCCGGTTGTCGTGAGCACAACCAGCGGGCACGAGACCTTCCACTTCGATTTCCCGGTCACGGTCAAGCTAACCCCGGGAATAACCTACGTTGCTCGCATCGCTTCAAGTGGTCCACTTGGAAGTGACATAGCTGTGAGTCATTCTGACAATCTGTATGCCAGAGGGCAGTTTCTCCACCAAGGGGCTCCGGTCGACTCTTTCCCGAGCACGAGGGACATGATCTTCACGGAAGGACTGCATACCGCTGTCCCCGAACCCTCTTCGCTTGCCGGCAACACGGCCGACTTCGGCGGCGGCATCAATAACTACGGCGGCGCGGTGACGGTCACCGCCTGCGCGCTCAGCGGCAACACAGCCGGCGTGTCTGGCGGCGGCATCAATAACAGCTGGGGCACGGTGTCGGTCAGCTCCAGCGTGCTGAGCGGCAACTCGGCCGGCGAGCTGGGCGGCGGCATCCATATCGGCTTGGGCACGGTGTCGGTCAGCTCCAGCGTGCTGAGCGGCAACTCGGCGTCAATCGGCGACAACATCAATATCTACGGCGGCAGGGTCACGGTCAGCGCCAGCACGCTCAGCGGCAACACGGCCGGTCGCTTGGGCGGCGGCATCAACAACGACGGCGGCACGCTGACGGTCAGCTCCAGCATGCTCATCAGCTAACGCGGGTGGCCCGGACGACTGGCTCGTCCGGGCGGCGAAGCCGCAAGAGGCTGTGGATGGAGCGAGGCCGAAGGGTCCGGCGGGGTGGCCCGGAAACTTGCTTGTCCGGGAGGTGCAGCCGCTGGGTGACCCGGACAACACAACGTTGTCCGGGCGGCGAAGCCGCAAGAGACACAAGGGGCGACTCTGAGGATTCCCTGGCTGTGACGGCTGGCTTTCGGCCTCTTGGGAGGGCGCTGCAATTGGTAATTCCCCGGGACATCCTGGGCTGGTTCCAATCCTGCGGATTGTGCGCAATCCAATAGTGAACCGCTCCCGTGTCACGACGGCTCGCCGTCGGAGCCTTTATGAACGAGGGCCAGGATGCGGCCGTTGAGCCAATCGACCATGTCCCCCGAACCGAAATGCATTTCCTTGTCCCCACCGGGTCACTTCTCCTCCTCTTCCTCCTCTTCCCCGAACTCGACCGTCTTGCCGTCGGGGCTCACCCGGTACTCGACGCTCTTGTGATCCTTCCGCGTCAGGATGTCATAAGCGACGATCCTGCCCCTCTCCCAGACCGATTCGGCTCCCGTCGCCTTGAGATGGGGGTACTTGGCCTTGAAGGCATCGAGCGCCACCTTGGGGACCTCGCGGAGCGGGATGGCGGTCTCGATCTCGATGACCTCCCCCTCGGGGGTGACCTCGACCTCGACCTCGCGGCCGTGGGCGTTCTTGCCGGTCAGCTCATAGATGGTCCTGGTCTCCTTGGAGGCGTGGTGCCAGGTGACGTCGGGGGCCGCCATGTCGGCGGCCCTCTTCACCGCGGCAGGGACCTTGGCCAGGTCGATCCTCCGTTCCTTCTCCTGCTGGCCCAAGGCGGCCGAGGTGATCAGGCCCGCCAGGCTCACCGCCAGCACGAATCCGCACCGTTCGCGACACATGGTCGTTCCTCCTGAATGTGTAGGGTCCCGGACTGCCCCGGCCGGACGACCGACTCGCCGGACTCGCAGCGGGAGCCCGGATCCCGGCCCGGAGGGGGTTAGCCCGGATCATTCATCCGAACTCCGGATCAATTCATGGTGCGATGGCCTTATTCCTTGTAAGATTTGGATTAGCACTTCCCAAACTCTTTCAAGTGCAAAGCCCGTCGCTATGACAGACTGTAACCGCAACACCCTCGTCTATTCAAGTCTCGGCTCCAGGTCGGTCGTCGCCGATTTCCTGGGAGGATGACTCACCTCCGACGCCGGCGCGGGGTGTCCCGGCAACAGGGGCTTTGCGAACCGACTCGCGTATCGTACCGTGGGGTCCCGCATGGTCGGGCCAGGAAGCTCCCGGGCTGACTTCGCCGCTGGTGCTCGACAGGAGACTCGGGATGAAGAACCCGCCGTCCGACCCGTTTTCGCGGAAACCGATCGCCACTTTGCTTCAGGAGATGAAAGGAGGCGAGCGGTTGCACCGGGTGCTCGGCCCGGTCGCACTGACCGGGCTGGGCGTCGGCGCGACCATCGGCGCGGGCATCTACGTCCTGACCGGCGAGGTCGCCCACAACTATGCCGGCCCCTCGATGATGCTCTCGTTCGTCCTGGCCGCGGTCGGCTGCGGCTTCGCCGCCTTGTGCTACTCCGAGTTGGCCAGCATGGTCCCGGTGGCCGGCAGCGCCTACACCTACGCCTACGCGACGCTCGGCGAGCTGATCGCCTGGGTCATCGGCTGGGACCTCGTGCTCGAATACGCGATCGGCTCGGCCGCCGTCGCCAACGGCTGGTCGAACTACTTCGTCGAGATGCTGCGGTACCTGTTCCAGATCCACCTCGACCCCCGCCTGCTCTCGTCTCCCTGGGACTACGACATCCATCAGGGGGTCTTTTTTTTCAAGATCGTCACGCTCGCCTCGGGCGCGACGGTCAACGCCTGGTTCAACCTGCCGGCGGTCCTGGTCACGCTGGCCGTCACCTTGGTGTTGGTCGTCGGGGTCCGGGAAAGCGCGGGGTTCAACGCGGCGATGGTGCTACTGAATGTGGGAGTCATCTTCACGATCGTCGGCGTGGGAGCGGCCTACGCCGATCCCCGCCATTGGCGGCCCTTCCTGCACGAAGACAAAGGCTGGAAGGGTGTGGCCGAGGGCGCCGCGCGGATCTTCTTCGCCTACATCGGTTTCGACTCGATCTCGACCCACGCCGAGGAGGCGCGCAACCCCCAGCGCGACCTGGCGATCGGCATCCTCGGCTCGCTCGGGATCTGTACCACGCTTTATGTCGCCGTGGCGGCCGTCCTGACCGGGATGGTCCCCTACCAGCAGATCGACGTCAGTGCCCCGCTCGCCTCGGCGTTCCACTGCCGCGGGCTGACGCTTGCCGGGGGCTTGATCACGATGGGCATTCTCGCCGGCTTAACCAGTTCGCTGCTGGTTGGCAACCTGAGCCAGCCGCGCATCCTGATGGCGATGGCCCGCGACGGCATGCTCCCCGAGCATTTCTTCGCGGCTGTCCACCCCCGGTTCCGCACCCCCTGGAAAGCGACGATCCTGGTCGGCGGGGTCGTCGCCCTGGCCGCCGCGCTGGCCCCCTTGAACTTCCTGGCCGACCTGGTCAGCGTCGGCACGTTGTTCGCCTTCGTGATCGTCTGCGGCTCGGTCTGGATCTTGCGATTCAAGAGCCCGGAGATCGAGCGGCCGTTCCGGACCCCCGCGCTGCCGGTCGTGGCGGCGCTCGGCATCCTGGTCAACGGCGGCCTGATGTTCTCGCTCGGCCGCGACAACTGGGTTCGCCTGGTCGTCTGGCTCGTGATCGGCCTGGCGATCTACTTCGGCTACAGTCGGTTCCACACCAAGCTCAACCGTCCCGTAGAAGTTGCATCATTAGAGGAGTGAGCCCCCATGAATCTCTTGCAGTTGATGGCGATCCCCCGTGAGGCGCTCGGCCAGGGGACGACCGTCCGGGTCCGGATCGGCGGCGACGCCGAGGCTCTGGCACGGCTCATGGCCGAGGAGATCGTCGGATTGATCCGAGAGAACAACGACGTCGACCGGCCGACCTGCCTCATCGTCCCGGTCGGTCCGGTCGGACAGTACCGGATCCTTGCCCGGATCATCACCGAGGACAACCTCGACTGCTCGCGCATCACGTTCATCAACATGGATGAGTTCCTCGGCGACGACGGCGGCTGGATCGACCCGGGCCACCCGCTCAGTTTCCGCGGGTTCATGGACCGCTCCTTCTACCGCTGGCTGTCGCCCGAGGCCCGGTTCCGGCCCGAGAACCGAATCTTCCCCGATCCGAGTGAGCCGGACGCGATCGCCCTTCGGATCGCCGAGCGGGGCGGGGTGGACGTCTGCTTCGGCGGGATCGGCCTGAACGGCCACCTCGCGTTCAACGAGCCGGAGGACGTCGGCCTCGACGAGTTCGCCGCCCGGACGACGCGGTCCCTGGCGATCGCGCCCGAGTCTCGGGCGCACATGGCGGTCAACCTCGCCTGCGCGCTCGACCTGATCCCGCGCCGGGCCGTGACGGTCGGCATGCGCGAGATCCTCGCCGCGCGGCGGGTCCACCTCTACGCCAACCGCCCCTGGCAGTCCGGCGTCGTCCGCCAGGCCCTGCACGGCCCGGTCACGCCCCTCTGCCCGGCCTCGTACCTCCAGCGCCACCCGGACGCGACCCTGACCCTGGCCGACTTCGTCGCCGAGCCGAGGGAGGTCCGCCTACGATGACGATGACCGGAAGCCGGGTCTCGGGTGTGTCGAAGACTTCGGCGCGCTCGCGCTCGTGCCCATGACCTTCCTCCGCACCCGGATCTACGCGCAGGCCCTGGCGCTCTCGCCCACGATGGCCTTCTTCGCCATCGGGATGCACGCGGGCTACGCGATCTACTTCCCCGAGCTGTTCCCCACCCGGCTCCGGGCGACGGGTTCGAGCTTCTGCTTCAACCTCGGCTGCCTGCTCGCGGCGATCCTGCTCCTGGTCTGGGGCATGCTCGGCTCTCGGTTCGACCTCTGCGTCGGTTTCGTTGCCATGACTCGCCTCTTCCTGGTCGGGCCTCGCCCTGCTGGAGTTCGCCCCGGAGGCGCGGGCAGAGCTTGCCCGAATGAGAAGATCGGCGTGCGGAGCACGCCCTACAAATCGCCCAGCCGCGCGACGGCCTCGGGCGTGACGACCCACGGTCCCTTCGAGATGGCCCCGAGGTCGAACCGGCCGATCCAGTCGCGGGGCGCGGAGGGTTCGATGGTCTCGCTCCAGCCGCACGCCTGCGCGATCCAGCCGACCAGCCGGCACGGGTCGATGCCGGCCGCGCGGAGGGTGGCCAGCTTGATCGAGCCCTCG
>JBKOZB010000190.1:0-7538 GCA_046744225.1 Planctomycetota bacterium
CCTCAATCCTGCTGGTGGGCGACGGCGGCGGGAGCAACAGCGTCAACCAGTACTTGTTCAAGGAGGACTTGCAGCGGCTGGTCGATCGGATCGGGATCGAGATCCGGGTAGCGCCCTACCCGCCGTATGCGTCGAAGTACACCCCGATCGAGCATCGGCTCTTCCCCCACCTGACGAGGGCGTGCCAGGGGGTGATCTTCCCCACCGTCGGGTTGGTGAAGGGGTGGATGGAGAAGGCCAAGACCTCGACGGGGTTGGAGGTGACGGTGGACATCCTGGACAAGGTGTACCAGACCGGGCGGAAGTATGCGGCGGACTTCAAGGAGACGATGAAGATCGTGTTCGATGAAGTCCTGCCCAAGGGGAATTACAGAGCCATACCGAGCGGCCCATGAGACCGGGAAGTTATTGAATCTGCGATCCTTATTGCCGGGGCACTCGGTCGACTTCTTCCAATCCTTGTGGCCCCCCAGCACCTTGATACCGGGGAACAGCTTGATGAGGGCCTTCCCGAGCCGTTTGACGGCCTCCATCTGCTGGACGGTCGGGTCGCTCGCCCCCAGCCCGAAGATGAGCGTCTCGAAGTTCCCCATGACCAAGATGCCCACCTTCCCGGTGTTGGCCAGCTCGACGTGCGATCCCTTGAAGACGAGACCGCGCCCCTCGTAGATCGTGCCGTCCGGGTGGACCATGAAATAGTAGCCCACGTCATCCCACTTCCGGACGTCCATGTGCTTGTTCTGGACCTTGACCGGATCGGTCTCGCCCGATCGGCCCGAGTGGTGGATGACGAGCGTGTTGTAGTTCCAATCGAGGTTTTCGGGCTTGCTTGCGTCGATCTTGGACGCCCTCGCCTTCCATTGGGCACGAGTCACGATCCCGTTGGCCGTCAGGAAGTCGGTCGCGGCTTTCAGCTTGGCTGGGTCCATCTCTGTTCCTCACGATGGGGCCACGGTGAGAGTTCATGGAAGAGGCCTCCCCGCGAGGACACGGGGGGAATTTGCAGCCTATCTCGGCGGGTTTGCTTTCTCAACCGCCTCGTTGGGCGTGACGGCCTGGTCCGGGGACCATCCCGGACGGGGCCGGGAGAATGCGATCGCCGGGAAAACGACCCGACGGCCCCGGATTCCCGCCAGGAACCACATCCATCAAATTAAGCTGACTATACGTCAGCGGATCATCATTACAAAGGAATTTTCAACATTCATGGAGACCGAAGTGAGGCATCCCCTTGTTTGAGCATCATAAGATTACTAATTATCAAATATTCATGTATTAACGAGGCGCGACTCCCCCCGGACCATCCGCCGGGTCATGATGGCGAAGTGGGTGTGCAGGATGCACTTCCAGGCGAACTGGAACAGGTAGCGCGGGGGGCGGCGGGCGGCAAGCATCCGGCGGAGGTACTTGCCGTAGACCGCGCGATAGGGGCGGGTGCGCGGGTCGGTCCAGACGCGGGCGAGCATCCCCAGCGCGGCGAGGATCGTCAGCGCCTGGTTCTTCACGTAAGCGATCGGCCGGTGTCGACGGAGCCAGCGCATCTTGGCCGTCGCCAGGGGGAGGCGGCCCTCGATGAACAGGGCGTCGAACCGCGCGAAGTAGTTCTCGGCGTCGTAGAGCCGATCCATCAGGTCGAGCCAGCCGTCGCGCATCGCCTCGCGCGTCATGTGGAGCGGGATGACGTTCGTGGCGATCGTCGGGTCGTCGGCGGCGGCGTTGTCGAGCCGCCCCGCGGCCTCGAGCCGGGCGTATAGCGGCGTCTTCGGGATCGCCGAGAGCATGCCCGCCATCGCGCCGATGATCCGGGCTTGGCGGAGGAACTCGTACTGGCGGTCGAAGACCGTTTCGTCGTCGTGGTCGAAGCCGACGATCATGCCGGCGTAGACCTCCAGGCCGGCATCTTGGATCTTCTTGACGCGGTCGAGCAAGCTCCCGCGCACGTTCTGATACTTCTTCGTCTCGCGGAGCGCCTCCTCATCGGGGCTCTCGATGCCGATGAAGACGGCGACCATCCCCGCCTCGGCCATCAGGCGGATCAGCTCGTCGTCCTCGGCCAGGTCGAGCGACGCCTCGGTGAAGAAGGCGAGCGGGTAGCCGTGCATGTGCTGCCAGGCGATCAGCTCGCGGAGGATCCCCTTGGCGGCCTTCTTGTTACCGATGAAGTTGTCATCGACCAGGAAGATAACCCGGGCGCCGAGCCGGCGCTGAGCCTCGACCTCGGCGACGACCTGCGCGGGGGTCTTGATCCTCGGTCTGCGGCCGAAGATGACGATGATGTCGCAGAACTCGCACTGGAACGGGCAGCCGCGCGAGGTCTGGACGCAGCCCATCGCGTAGTCGCGGAACGGGACGAGGTCGAACCGGGGGGGCGGCACCTTGGTCAAGTCGGTCTTCTCGGCCTGCTCGTACCGGGTCTTCCACTTGCCCCGTTTCCAGTCGTCGAGGAACTGGGGCCAGGTCTCCTCAGCCTCACCAACGAAGATGACATCGACCAGGCCGTCGTACCAGTTTTCGGCGACCGTGATCCAGGGGCCGCCGACGACGGCGAAGACCCCGCGCGAGCGCAGTTCGCGGAGGATCTCGCGCATCCGGTCGCGCTGGACCGTCATGCCGGTCAGGCCGACGATGTCGAACGCTTCGAGCGCGTCGAAGTCGAGTTCCTGGATGTTCTCGTCGATCAGAACGACCTCGTGCTCCGGCGGTGTCAGGCCGGCCAGGACCGGCAGCGCCAGGACCGGCATGTTCGCCTTCTTGCTCAGGAGCGGCAGGCCGTGGTTCAGGCCCCAGAATGAAGTCGGGAAGCGCGGGTTGATCAGGCAGATCCTGGCCATGGGACGCCTCGGTACGGTTCGGGGTCAGTGGGTCACGCACGGAGGGGAAGGGAGATCGACGGCATGGGCCTCATCTCCGGTTCTCTTCCGCAAAGTCCGGGCCAGGCCGCGTCCGGACTGTAGCATGACCCTCTTGATCTGGCCAGCCTTGCGCGAGCGGATTTTCCGCTCGGTCCGGGCCCGCGCAGGATGGGGCGACTTTGCGGCCAGGGCCTTCATGTCGGGCCGCCGAGCGGTTACGCTGGTCGATCGAGAGATTCACTCTTCGAGGAGCGCGGCGTGAACCCCGAGGCGGCCTCCGAGGTCTTCCGTCGACTCGATCGCGAGGTCTGGCTCGTCACGGCCGGCGCCGGGGATCGGCGCGGCGGGTTGATCGCCACGTTCGTCAGCCAGGCATCGCTCGCGCCGAGCTTGCCGCGTGTCCTGGTCGGGCTGGGCAAGCCGCACTTCACCTGGGAGTTGGTCGAGCAGTCCGACGCGTTCGCCCTCCACCTGCTCGGCGACGAGCACCTCGACTGGGTCTGGCGGTTCGGGCTCCAGTCGGGCCGGTCGGTGGACAAGCTTGCGGGCTTGGAGACGCGGTCGGGGGTCTCCGGGGCGCCAATCCTGCTCGACGCCCGGGGCTGGCTCGATTGCCGGGTCGAGGCGCGGCTCGACACGGGCGACCGCACGGTCTACCTGGCCGAGGTCCTCGACGCTCGGCCCCCCGATGCCCGTCCGCTCTTGACCGTCACCCGCCTCGCACCGCAAACTCCTCCCGAACTCCGCCGCGAGCTGGACGCCCAGCGCTCCCATGATGCCGCGATCGACGCCCGCGCCATCGAAACCTGGCGTCGTGAGCGCACCGACGCGCCGGGAAGGGCGTAGAATAGAAGAGACGGAGCCGGATGGAACGGAACGGAGCAGCCTGGTGGAACCGAACATGATCGGGGCGTATGGCCCCTGGGCGGCATCGATCGCGGGGGATGGTCCCGCCCGGCTCTCGTTCCGCAACCCGAAGTTCGCCGTGGCCGACCTCGACGCCTGGCGCCGGCAGGCACGCGAGCGCTTTCGCGCGGGCGTGCTCATGCTCGAGACCGGCGGCGTCCCCAGGGCCGAGCTTCAGCACCAGTTCGAGCACGACGGCCTGACGATCGAGCACCGGCGCTGGTCCTTGCCGTACGGCCCACCGATCGAGGCGTACTTCCCTGAGGCGGCCGGCGCCCGGGGGCGGCTGCCCAGCGTCCTCGCCTTCCACGACCACGACGGCAACAAGTACTTCGGCGCCCGCAAGATCGCGAGGATCAGCGCTGACGTCCACCCGATGATGCGGCGGCACCAGGACCAGTATTACGGCGGCTTGGCCTGGGCCGACGAGCTGGCCAGGCGGGGCTACGGTGTGCTCGTCCACGACGCCTTCAGCTTCGCCAGCCGCGGTGTCCGCGTCGCCGACCTGCCCGAGGTCCTGCACCGGAAGTTCCGGCTCGGCAAGGAGGTCCGGCCCGAGTCCGAGGCCGAGATCGACGCCTACAACGCCTTCGCCGCCCAGCACGAGCACATCCTGGCCAAGAGCTTTCTCTCCACCCGACCATTACCGCGGCTCGTTCCACCTCGGCCCGCACAAGTTCGACCGGCCGATGCAGGGCGAGGCGTTCGGCTGGTTCGATCGCTGGCTCAAGGGATGATGAGGCCTCTGTAGAGTCCTCTCTATGGACCATCCCGGTGACGCTTGGAGCTGATCGGTCCGCACGGCGGACCCTTCGAATGACTGATGACGGACCACTCGACAAGGCCGTTGATACCCGAACTCTGCTCTTTCTCACCCGACTACATTGCCGCACGCGACCGCTTCCGCGCCCTGGCGGCCGCGCGGGGGTTCCTGCTCGAGGCGTACTCGATCGGCCGGGAGGGGCCATCGGGCGAGGACCTGACGATCGACGCGGCCATCTTGGGCGACGAACGGCCCGAGCGAGCGGTCGTCGTGTCGAGCGGCTTGCACGGGGTCGAGGGATTCTTCGGCTCGGCGGTGCAAACAGCGTTGCTGGAAGGCGAGCTGGCCGAAGGCTGGTCGCCGCCGCTGGGCTCGGCGCTGGTGCTCCTGCACGCGCTCGACCCGTATGGGGTTGCCTGGATTCGCCGGTTCAACGAGGACAACGTCGATCTCAACCGCAACTTCCTCGTCGATGGCGAAGCCTACCAGGGGAGCCCCGTCCATTACGCCGAGCTGAACGGCCTGCTCAACCCCGAGGGGGCGCCGGGCGGGCTCGACCTCTTCTGGCCCCGAGCCCTCTGGGCGATCCTCCGCCACGGCATGCCCGAGATGAAGCAGGCCGTCGCGGGGGGCCAGTACGACTACCCGCGCGGCCTCTTCTTCGGCGGGCACGAGCCATCGCGCACCCAGCGCATCCTGGCCAAGCACCTGCCGCGCTGGATCGGCGACTCGGGACCGGTCCTGCACGTCGATTTCCACACCGGCCTGGGCCCCTGGGCGACGTATCAGCTCTTGCTCGAGCCGGGCCTCGGCCCGCGTCGGCTCGCCCGGCTCGAAGCGCAGTTCGGCGCCGAAATCATTCAGCCGGCCGACCCGAACGGTATCGCCTACAATACGCGCGGGGATCTGGGGAGCTGGTGCCAGGCGATGCACCTCTGCGGCGATTACGACTTCCTGTGCGCCGAGTTCGGCACCTATCCCGCCTTGCACGTCCTCGCCGCCCTGCGGGCCGAGAACCGGGCACACCACTGGGTCGCTCCCGACGACCCGGCCACCCGCCAGGCCAAGCGCCGCCTGATGGAAGTGTTCGTCCCCGCCGACCCCTGCTGGCGCGCCTGGGCCGTCGCCGCCGGTCTCGACATCATCCGGACCGCGCTGCGGGCCCTCTTCAACTCGCCGATCGAGGTCCCTAGCCCGTGACAAACCAACTCAAATATGAAATCATAACTTAAATAAGTAATTTTATATTTACTATTTTTGATTCGATGGCTCGATCTCCCTCATTCATCCCGCGCCTCGACCTGTCCGAGTGCCCAGGCGGCGAGGATTCCGGAGGCGGCGACGACGGCGAGCATGACGAGCGAGAGGCCCGCGAGCTGGCTCTCGACGCCCGAGTGCAGGAAGCTCCAAATGACGACCGCGAGCGGCGTGTGGCCGGGCGGGGCGACCAAGTTCGAGGCCGGCAGCTCGCCGAGCGCCAGCACGAACGCCACGCCCCAAGCCGCGATGAGAGCGCCGAGCGACAGGGGGATCGCCACCCGCCAGGCGATCGCCCGCGGGCCGAGGCCGTCGAGCGCGGCGGCTTCGAGGTGCTCGGAGGGGATCGTCCGTGCGGCGGGCCAGAGGATCAAGAGGGCGAAGGGGAGCGTGCGGAGCACGTCGGCCAGCACGAGCATCGCCGCGGAGTTGTAGACCGTCGGGACCGACCGGTACGCAAGGATGAGGGCCATGCCCGCGACTGGGGCGGGGGTCGCCAGCGTCAGCGCGGCGGTCGCGCCCGTGATCGCGCGCCAGGGGCCGGGCGCGCGGCTCAGCCAGGCGAGCGCCCAGGCCAGGAACACCGTGGCGGTCGCGCCAACGGCCGACCAAATGAGGCTCTCGGAGAGCGGCCCGGCCGCATCGGCGCCCGCCTCGCGGATCGTCCGGACGAGGCCGGCGACCGACCAGTGCGACGACTCGCCCCCGACCCGGCCCGCCCACCAGACCAGGCGATACATCGGCGGCGCGATGATCCCCCCCGCCGTCGCGACGACGAGCCCGCCGAGCGGGACCCGCCGCCGCCCGAGCCGCCAAACCCGCCCCCGCGCGGACGCCGACACCAGTCGCGCCGGGTCGGCGCGGAGCAGGCCGCGCGCGGTCAGGACGAGCAGCACGCCGAAGACGAGCAAGGGCGGCACGGTCACGGCCGCCACTACGCCCGGCCCCTGCCCGAGCTGGAACCGGACGTACGCCTCCTCGGCGTAGGTGTGGACCTGGAGCAAGTCGGTCACGGTCATGTCGCCCGCCGTCAGGACCGCCACCGCGAGCGCCGCGCCGGCCAACGCACCGAGGCTCCGCCGCAACGTGACGCGCCCGAGCACGCGCCAGGCGGGCAGGTCGAGCAGCGCTGATTCTTCCAGCTCGGGCTCGACCGTCCGCAGCCCCACGCCCGCCAGCAGGACGATCCACGGGATCATCGCCAGGGCGTGCACGACCGCCGCGCCGAGCCGTCCGACCAGGACCGGCCCGAGCCCGAACGCCTGCGCCCGCCCGGCGTTGCCGAACGCCCCGAGCCAGGCCGTCGCGTGCAACGGCATCGGCACGAACGCCGCCAGCGCCAAGACCCCGAGCACCGCGCGCCGGCCCCAGGCGTCCGTCCGGAACAACACCAAGGCCAGCGGCACCCCGATCGGCAGCGCGATCGCCAGTGCCATCCCGACGACCTCGGCCGACCGACCCGCGAGCACCAGCGGCCGGGGGACGCGCCAGTAATCTGCCTCGCCCGGTGCGATCAGACCGCCGCGCTGTTCTCCCCCGGCCCCCCGCGCCGACTCGATCACCGTCGCCAGCGCCGGCCAGCCCAGCACCGCGATCAAGGCCGCCGCCAGTACTGCGTTGACGATCCATCTCATGGGAATCGGGATTCACCACAAAGGCACAAAGAACATAAAGAAAATCATTAAATTAAAAATTAAATATTTTAATATTAATATCTTCTCTTATTTGTGTACTTTGTGCCTTTGTGGTGAATCCCATCC
>JBKOZB010000228.1:0-7538 GCA_046744225.1 Planctomycetota bacterium
GGCCTGAGCTACGACAACACGGTCAGCCTCTCCGACGTCGACTGGCGGCACGTCAAGTTCGTCGAGCAGTTCAGCCCCGACCGCTCGCAGGCGCGTTGGCTGATGATGTCCGACGTGTGCAAGCACTGCGTCAACGCCCCCTGCCTCGAGGTCTGCCCGACCGGCGCGATCGTCCGCACCGAGTTCGATACGGTCTACATCCAGGAACCGACGTGCAACGGATGCCGCGACTGCATCGCCGCGTGCCCGTTCGGCGTGATCCACGTGAGCGCCGAGCGACATATCGCCCAGAAATGTACCTTCTGTTACGATCGGCTCCAGAATGGCCTGGTCCCCGCCTGCGCCCAGGCCTGCCCGACCGCCTCGATCCAGTTCGGCCCGATCGACGCGCTCCGCGAGCGGGCCCGCCGGCGCGTCGAGCAGCTCCACAGCCAGGGGGAAGACCGGGCAAACCTCTACGGCGCCAACGACAGGGTGCTGGGCGGCCTGAACGCCTTCTACCTTCTGATGGACACGCCCGAAACCTACGGCCTCCCCGCCGAGTTGGTCCCGAAGATGCCGAGCCGGTCGGTCTGGCCGGGGTCGATCAAGAGTATCGCCGCGGCCCTGGCAATGGCTGTAGGCGGCCTCCTCGCTTTCGGCCGGCGCCGGCGGGCCGTGGCCGAGGCGGAGAAGGAGTCGGGGGACGAACCGAAGGCCGGCGAGACTTGAGCCATGGACCGATACGTCGCCGACCCGCACTGGCGCGGCTTCATTATCTGGTACTTCTTCCTGGGCGGGATCGCCGCCGGCTCGTATGCGCTGGCCGCCCTAGTCGGCCTCTTTGGCGACGAGTCCGACCGCCGCGCGGTGCGGGCGGCCGACTACCTCGCCTTCCCGCTCGTCAACGTCTGCGGGTTGCTCCTGATCCTGGACCTCGGCCGCCCCGAGCGGTTCTGGCACATGCTGATCCAGTCGGAGACGTACCGGCCGATGTTCAAGTGGTGGTCGCCGATGTCGGTCGGGTCGTGGGGGCTTGCGGTCTTCGGGGCGTTCGGCTTCCTCTCATTCCTCGGTGTGCTCGTCGAGGACGGCTGGATCGGCCGGAGCTGGAGGGACCTCTCGGCGCGAGTCCTTCGCTGGCGACGAAGCTGGACGGGGAAGCTGTTCGCGGCGGGAGGGGCGGGCTCCGGCTTCTTCGTTGCGTCGTACACCGGCGTCCTCCTCTCGGCGAGCAACCAGCCGGTGTGGGGCGACACGTCCTGGATCGGCGCGCTGTTCCTCGCCTCGGCCGCCTCGACCGGCCAGGCGGCGATGGTCCTGGCCCTCCGCTGGCACTGCTCCGACGTCGATCGGCACGTCCTGGAGCGCCTCGAATGGGTTGATGGCTGGGCGATGGCAATGGAGGCGGTCTTGCTCGTCGTCTTCGTCCTCTCGCTGGGAGGGCTCGTCCGGCCGGCGTTCGCCCATTGGCCGGGGCTCTTGATCCCTGCGTTCGTGGTGCCGTTCGGGCTGATCCTGCCTACGCTCCTTAAGTCCGTCTGGGGCCCGCGCGGGTCGGTCCCCGCAGCGCTCCTGATCCTGGTGAGCGGCTTCGTGCTGCGGGCGGCGGTGGTCGGCATCCCGGTCCCCTTACTGGCCAACCCATGAACGAATCAAGATGGGATTTTCCTCTCTGGTTCGGTCTGGCTCTCGTGCTCGGCCTGGCCGGGTGTTCAAGCCCCGAGGATGGCCGCCCGCGCGGGGGCGGGCACGGCGGCGACGGCGGGAATTATAAGCCGAACGCAGTCCACGTGCCGAGCAAGCTCGACGGGACGAAGTCATGGCCGGACCGCTCGAAGTCGTGAACCCGGAGGGCCGGCGGCCCCGTGACCTGGCCCTCTTGCTCCTGGCCGCGCCGGATGAGCCCCCTCGGGCGCGGGCCAGGGACCAGCAGGCCGACCGGGCGGGGGGCGCGCTCCGCCGCCGCATCCTCGACCGGATCGCGGCGCTCGACCCGGAACCCGAGGCATTCGAGGCCGCCCTGGCGTCGATCATCCCGGAGTTCGGCGAGCCGACCGGCCCGACCCGCAGTCTTTGTGCGCTGATCCTTGGCGAATGGACCGCTTGCCTGGCCGCCCCCGACGCCTGGGCCTGGTTGCTCGCCGAGGCCGTCGCCGGGACCGATCGCGAACCCAGACAAGGGAAGGGACGACGTGGCCCCGCGTCCGCTTGATCGCCTGTTCGGCCGCCGCGCCGAGTGCCCGGCCACCCTGATCACTGCGCTGGCGGACCTCGATCGACTGACCGGCGCGCGCCCCGAACTGGCCCCCGCCGGCCGTTCGCTGGCCACTTGCCTCCGCGCGGCGTTCGGCGAGCCTCCGACCGAGTCGATCCCCGCCCCCGATCCCGAACCGATCCGCGCGGCCTGGCGGGAGGGAGTCCCGGCCTTCCGCGTCGCGCCGCCACCCCTCGACCGCGCGGGGCTCGATGCGCGGGCGCTGGCGGTTTGCGAGGCGCTCCGGGGCGAGAACCCGTCCTCGGGTCCACTCCAGACGGCCCTCCGCCGGGGCCGAGCCGACCTGCTCGCCGGGTGGGACGCGGCCCGCGACGGCTCTCCCGAGGCGATCGAAGCCCAGGCCACCGCGTCCGGGCTCAACCCGTCTCTCCTGGTGTCGGTCCTCCGCCTGGCGCTCCTGCCTGCTCTGGCTCGGTTCGCCGAGGCCCTGGCGCCGATCCGCGCCGAGTTCCCCTGGAGCCGGGGCCTCTGTCCGTACTGTGGCCAGGAGCCCGTCATCGCCGAGTCGCGCGGCCTGGAGCAGCGGCGGTTCCTGCGCTGCGGCCTGTGCGCGGCGGAATGGCCCGGTGACCGCCTCCGCTGCCCGTTCTGCGGCGAGACCGACTCGCACTCGCTCGCTTACCGCTTCGTCGAGGGAGAGCAGGACCGCTACCGCCTCGCCCTCTGCAACGGCTGCGGCGGCCGCCTGAAAGTGGTTTCAACCCTCGTGCCGATCTCGCCCCCCGGCCTGCTCGTCGCCGAGCTGGCCACCGTCCACCTCGACCTGATCGCCGAGCGGGATGAGCCTCGAGAAACGGATTGAGAAGGAACCGCGTCTCTCTTCATCACTATTGGTTCCCGCATGGCAAATGGGACATGTCAGATGACAAATCAGCCCAAGTTTCCCCGTGTTTTGTCATTTGGTATGTGCCATTCGTCATGCGGGACTCACTGTCGTCGATCACTCACCTTCGGGATATTGCGTGCGAAGGCTTCGCTGGCCGAATTTAATGCATTTCTGAGGCCGTAGTGGTTCGGGCTGAGGTGCAATCCGATCCGGGCCTGGCAGCATGCCTCCTCGGGATCGCCCCAGGCGATCAACCAACCGACGAATTCCTGACGCCATTCCTCGTGGAGCGGCTCCGCTGCAAGCGCCGCGCTCATCTGTCTGCGGGCTCGGACGCGGTCGTCCAGCCGCGCCATGGCCTGGGCCTCAATCCAGAGGCGCTCGACCGGTGTCAACTCCTGGTCGTCGGGCAGTCGCTCGATGGCCGTCCTGAGGAATCGATCTCGGATCTCCCGATCCCGAGGGGCCGCGAAGAGGCAATCGGCGAATCGCAGCACGTTCCGGCCGCCAGGCGGCAGGACCTGATGGAGGATCTGATCGGGCGAGAGCACCATCCCGGAGGCGACGGCGACATCGGCCCAGGCCGTGTCCGAAGTCTCGATGGCCTTTCTCCAGGCTCGGCTCGCCAGGCCGAGATCGCGGAACTGGACAGCCAACTGCGCGGCCAGGAGTTGCGCGAGGCTGTCCGGGCCGGAGAGGCGCAGGGCGCGCTCGACGGAAACGGTCCCGGGGTCCCCGCCCTCGAGCAGGTAGTCGAGGCTTGCCAATCGGAGATGGGGAAGAGCGAGCGCCGGGCTGCAACGCCTCGCTTCCAGGAAACTCCGCGCCGCCGGGACCAGAAAGAGGCGGACCGGTTCCTGGTTGAAAAGCCCACCGACCGAGGCCCGCTGGTCGGGCGTCGTGGAGTGGACCACGCCGTGGAGCCAGAGGGGGTCGGACAGGAGAGCGGCCCGGGCCCGGTTCTGCCGGCCCTCGCCGACCCACTCCCTGACGGTCCTTCCGTACAAGCCCAGGAGCGTGTTCCCGAGCCGGAGATGGCCTTCCGCCCAGTTGGGCCGAGACTGCAAGGCGTGCTCGAGCGCTGTCCGCATCCGCTCGAGATCGGACCGGGAGAGGTCCCCATTCTTGACGGTCGGCATCGAGGCCCCTGGCAGGGGAAGGCCGGCCCGCGCCACCTGGACTTCGGCACGGGCCAGCTTGATGCCGTGAAAGACGATGACCAGGCCGATGCCGATCATGGTCAGGCTGGCCAGCACCGGCGCGACGCCTGCCGGATTGGGAGGAGTGAGGACCGGGGACTCTCGATCCTCCCGAGTGTCGAGCCCCAACCTACAGAGGAAGGCGGCGAGGACCACGGCGGGGACAGCGACCCCGGGGATGTGCAGGGGGAAGTCGCTCAAACACTGGATCGCCAGGGCCAGGCAACTGAACCAGGCACCGTAAATCAGGGAGCGATCGCGCGGCGTGGTCATCGCGCCGGCGGCGTGTCGGGCCGAGCGGGCCACCCCCGCCAAGGCCAGAAGGGCAAGGCCGAGCCCGACCACGCCCCCCTCGACGAGCACCTGAAGATACTCGTTTTCCGCATGAAAGTAGAAGAAGCCTCGATCGCGGTGGATGTGAGGGATCGTCGCGGGGAGGAAGCACCCCAGACCCGTGCCGAAGATCGGGTGAGCCCACCAGGCCTCGACGGCCCCTTTCCACACCTCGGCACGATAGCTCAAGCCTTCGGCGCGTCCGCTCAAGCCTTTCGCGATCGAATCCGGGATCGTCGCCAGTCGCTGAAAGGGGGACGCACTGCCCACGGCGACCAGGAACAAGGAGAGCAACAGGATCATCGTGATGAGGCCCGTCTTCAGCCGCATCACCTCGGGGCGCAGGATGAGGAGCATCAGGATTGCCGCACCAATCATGGCCAGGAAACCGCCCCGCGAATGCGAGACGAGAATCCCGAGGACGATGATGCCCGTGGCATAGGCGGCCCAGAGGCGGGCCCCCCAGCGCCGCGAAAGACGTCCACGCCTGCCTTGAGCGACGGGAGCATTGCTATTCAGGGTCAAGAGCAAGCCCAAAGCGAATCCCAGGCCGAGATTGAGATACGCCGCGAGATGGTTGTGGCAGACGAACGGCCCCCCGGCGTGTTGTCCCGCCGACCACGGCGCGGGCCGGATCCAGTAGATCTTGCCGTTCCAGACGAGGGACTGAATCAGCGAGAAGAGTGCTAGCAGCGTGGAGTTGCCGACAAGAGCCAGGCCGAAACGGCGAAAGGAGGAGATCCCGCCTCCCAGTTTGATCACGGTCTCGAACAAGATCCAGGCGGCTGCCAGTTGTGCCGCCGTCCGGACCGATGCCTCGGGGTCCAGGCTCAACGTGTCAGCGGGCAGGGCCACGGGAGGTTGCGCGTCGCCGCAGACGCGTTCGGGGACATCGGGGACCAGGCTCATCCGGGAGGAGTGCATCGCGGGCGCCAGGACTTTCAACACGCCAGAAGGGAGCGGGATTGCCTGGGCCAAGGCCAGCAGCACCAGCCCGGCTAATGCCAGGCTCGGCAAGCCGAGGAGACGTCGCGGCCGGTGCGACGATTTCCAGCCGATCATCATGTTCAAGATCGCGAGCAGGACGATCCCCACCTCCAGGGCCAGTTGAGCCCAGGCTTCCACGGAACCGAATGCCCACGGCGAAAGGCAGACCAAGGCGAGAAGCACAGCCTCAGAGGCTTGCATCTCCCGCTGGACGACGTGGGAGGGCGACATGCATGCACTCTTCAATCGAGAGACTCCTCCTCAAATCCAAGACTCCATCTGCCGGCTATCACAAGATCCCGACAGGTCTGCTCAAATCAAATAAAGTTGCGTGCGGACCGAATCGCGGGCGTGTGGTCGTGTCTTTCTCCGGCCCGATCGGCTGCTGCCGGCTTTACGGCCCTGGCCCGCAAGCCCCCCGAAAGGGGGGCCTGCGTCGGCAGGGTACGGAGCATTTTCCGTGGTTCATCGAGGCTGCCTAGCCGGGGAAAGAGGGGGTGGCCGGCGGGCGATTGAGGATCAACTGGGTACTCTGACGCTCCTGGGCCGCTCTGGTATCGATCCGGAGCAAGAGATTCGCGGCGCCGGGATTGTTATTCAACATGGAATTGAGGGTCTGAGTCGCTTGATCGACCGCGGCCTGGCCGAGAATGAGCAACGGCTTGGCCTGGTTGATCTGGCTTTGATACACGGAGATCTGAGACCCGGTCTGCTGGATGAGCTGATCGAGGCGCTGTAGTTGATTGGGGTTCGTCGTGGTGAGCTCCCGTTGCTCGAGGTTATTCAGTCTTTGAATCGTTCGATCCTGGAGTTGGATCGTTCGATCCTCGTAATTGATGACATTGGACTGATCGAGCAGCAACAGTTCGACGAACTGCACTTGCTGCATGGCGGCCGGGCTGAGTCCCTGGGACTGCCCTTGGCTATGGCTGGCGGGCCCGGCGGCCCGAACTCGAGAGGCTCCGGAGAGCACCAGGCCGCCGACGACGGCGGCCAGGATGAGGCGCGATCGGATCATGGGAAATCTCCTTCTTTCTTGACGACGTTCAGAGACAGGATGCGAGCGACTCGGCGAACGGCGAGTCCTTTATTCTCGCAAATTTTATTCTTTCGTTTTTACATTATAATATAATGTAATCACCTCCTTTGTTATGGTCCGTCGATCGAGGGGGCTTGCACCGGACCGAGCGGTCGCGGTGGCGAACGCCCGCCGCCGGCCGCGGCCGTGTCCCGCAGGTCTGCCAGAGCGGTGACGAGGACGACGCGGGACGGGTATCGGCAGAGGTCTTCGGTTCGTCGTGGCAGCCACAGGAGAGGGGCCCTCATCACGATTCGATCATCGAGCCGGGAAACGCATCGGTCAGGCGGGCGACCGGGTGGTAGACAGGGAAGTGATACGGTCCCCTCGACACGCGGCGGTACCGCGCGACTGCCCCGCCCGAACCGGAGGAGACTCGCTCCCGAGTCGCTTGAGAAATTCAGAGCATTTTCTCTCGAGGTAGATGTAGGAAACAAGCGCAAGGGCGACGGACAATGTCAGGCCCAAACCTGTGAATGATATAATATTAATATAATTATTATAATGGGAACGGCCGAACCTGGTGATCAGTGCCCTGGCCAGGGCCAGGGCGAAGGGGTGCGACAGGTACAAGCTATAGCTGATCCTCCCCAGGATCAGGAAGATCCGGGACCTCAGGATTCCCGCGAGCAGCCCCTCTTCCTTGGCCGCGGAGGTGAAGAACAGGAAGCCGGAGATCAAGGCCAACGGCAGGCTCACCCTGTAAAACACGAACATCAGGAGGAAACCCAATAATCCTCCCGGTAGCCTGGTCAGCCTCTCGCGGAGGAGTCCCTCCGTATAATAAACCGCGACGCCCACGGCGAAGAACGATGCGTCCGGGTGGATGAAGATCAAATACGAGGCGATCAAGGATGC
>JBKOZB010000049.1:0-4853 GCA_046744225.1 Planctomycetota bacterium
GTCCTGTCGGTCCTGAAGTTCCGCGATATCGACGAGGTGATCGCGAGGGGGGCCATGACCGAATACGGCCTGGCGGCCGCCGTCTGGACCCGCGACATCGGCAGGGCGCTCGCGGTCTCCGAGCGCCTCCGCGCGGGGACCGTCTGGGTCAACTGCTACGACGTCTTCGACGCTGCCGCCCCCTTCGGCGGGTACAAGCGGAGCGGCATCGGCCGGGAGCTCGGGGAACGGGGGCTCGATGCCTACACCGAGGTCAAGACGGTGACGATCGCGCTCGATTGACAACGCCGGGCCGACGTCTCGTCGAATCCGCCGTCGGGGTGGCGTTACGCGCCGCCCCGGCGGCGGGCCCAATTCGTTGATTCTGAAGCAATCCCGGCCAGACCCATGCCGATTCACGAATACGAACTCTTCCCTCGTCCCTCGTCTTTATTTGTGATCGCTCAAGCCGGGTTTCGGGGGACGGGTCCCGGTATTCGCCGTAAGTACTTGGAATATGACAACTTGCAACAGAAAGGCGGGACAGCCAGCCCTGCGACCGAACTCTCATAGCGGCAAGCTTTTACGTCAGACGCGACGGATCAGCCCCCGAAACCCGGCTTGAGCGTAGGCCCAGATCGCCCGAACTGATCTCAAGCCGACGCTTGCCCCTGTTTCACCGCGGCGTTGCGGGCTTGCAGACGATGTAAGGCTTCGATGATGATTGCCGCGCACTCCTCCACCGAGAAGCGCGAGGAGTTCAGGACCAAATCATAATGCTGGGGATCGGTGAGATCCTTGTGAAAATGGTCCTTGATGAAGTGAATCCGATCGCGGTCGGTGGTCTCCACGTAGCGGGCTGCCTCGGTAGGATTGAGGCCGCGTACTCGGCAGAGCAACGCGATCCGGTCATGATGTGACGCCAGCAGTCGCACGCGCAGGGTGGTGTCGACCGGCAAGACGAACGGCGCGCCTCGGCCGACGATCACGCATTCGCCACGGGCTCCCAGCGCCAAGAGCAGGTTGAGGAGACGCCGAAAGTAGGTCACCTCGGAGACGGTCGACGCGGCGGCGAAGGCTTTCAGGCTGTCCACGAGCGAG
The DNA here is from genome assembly GCA_046744225.1 of Planctomycetota bacterium. GTDB lineage: Bacteria > Planctomycetota > Planctomycetia > Isosphaerales > Isosphaeraceae > JBKOZB01. The sequence continues at coordinate 1,081 of JBKOZB010000049.1, forward strand.
CTGCCCGGTCGTTCGTCGACGTACTGCAACTGATCCACGTCCACCTGCAGTTCTTTGGCGAGATGCTCCAGGAGTTCGTGGTCGTAGACCGGCCAGTTCAGTCGCCTCCCGACCTCGCGCGCCACGAGCGGGCCGCCTGAGCCGGCCTCGCGGCTGAAAGCGATCGTGAAGGGGGGCGGTGGCGGCACCTCGGGCTGTCGGCGATGCGCGCTGGCCCGGATCAATGCTTCGGCGATGTGTTTTGCTGGTTCTCTCCAGTCCATGGCATCCTCCCTCAGTGACGGTTGCCCATCATCCCTGAGGGGCGACCCCTCGCTGAAAACCCGCGGCACGCCGGCCGTGACCTGTCCAGTGGCTGAGGTCGAGTGTGGGAGCGTCTGGAACTTCGCCAACTCAACCCCGGCCAACCTTCCTCTGAAATCCAGCATCGATTGTATCAGAAACGGGCCGATCCTGTTGGCGAATTCTTCTCGGGGGTCGGCAAGCCGGAACTTGGGCAAAATGGGTCTCTGCAAAGGGGTAGTGTCCCGGTTTCCAACGGCCTGGACGAATTCGCCAACAGGATCCCACCGTGATCGAGACGAGGCATAATGTGTTAACCCGATTTGCCCTCGTCGTTGTTCGTGATTCTCAGGGCAGGGCGCCGCGGCCGCCGCGGGGGATGATGCCCCAGCCGAGCTTGTCGCGCAGGGTGCGGTAGAAGCTGTGGCCGGGCAGGCGGATCATCGGGAAGGGGGCGATGCCCCGGCGCACGATGATGCGGTCGTCTCTGCTGACCGGCAACTGCACCTGGCCGTCGATCACCAGGACGGTCGCGCCCCTCTCGCCGCGGGGGACCATCTCGTAGACCTTGTGCGCGTTATCGACCAGCGGACGCTGGGTCAGCGTGTGGGCGCAGATCGGGGTGACGACGAACATGTGCGCGTTCGGCGGCAGGATCGGCCCGCCGGCCGACAGGCTGTGCCCCGTCGAGCCGACCGGCGTGGCGATGATCAGGCCGTCGCCCAGGTAGGTCATCACGCTCTCGCCATCGATCGAAAGGCCGATCTCGACCAGATGAAACACCGGCGCGGCGCGGATCACGACGTCGTTCAGGCCGCGGAACTCGCGCCTCGGGCCGTTGCAAGGGACCAGGGTGCAGGCCAGGGTCATCAGATTATCGATCGTGTACCGCCGCTCGGCCAGGTCGCCCAGCCGGTTCAGGAACGCCTCGGGGGTCAGGTCGGCCAGGAAGCCGAGCCGGCCGACGTTGACGGCGAGCACCGGCGTGAACCGGTCCCCCATCCGACGCGCCGCATGGAGCACGGTACCGTCGCCGCCGAGCACCAGGGCGACGTCGGCCTTCAAGCCCGATAGGTCGGTGTCCGACGCCAGGTCCAGGCCGACGAGCGAGAGAGCCGGATGCTTCGCCAGCACCCGAGCGAGCCGCTCGGACACAATGTGCACTTCCGGCTTGGTGCCATTGCCCAGAATCGCCACGCTCAAAGGCGGCGCGGGCCTCGGCTCCGCCCTGGAGGGAGGTGGCTCCTTGAGATCCATGTTGAGATCCATGCCCGTCTCCCGGAGGTGCGAAAGGGAAGGCCCGTGCCGCTCAGGTCGCGCAGGCCTGGCCGTTCCGGGCCAGGGCCCCGTTCAGGCCGGTGGCCCGGGCCAGCTCGACCGCCGCTTGGGTGATCCCCTCGACGTCGAGCCCGACCTCGGCCAGTTGCTCCTCGCGCTCGGCGTGGAGGAGGAAGCGGTCGGGGAGGCCGAGCCGGCGGACGTGCGCGGTCGCTAGGCCGGCGTCGTTCGCCGCCTCGAGCACGGCCGAGCCGAAGCCACCCATCAGGCAGCCTTCCTCGACCGTCAGCACGAAGCCGCACTCCTCGATCGCCTTGCACACGATCGTCTTGTCGAGCGGCTTGACGAATCGGGCGTTGATCACGCCGACCCGCAGGCCGTGCTCGTGGCGGAGCCGCTCAGCCGCCCGCAGGCAACTGGTGACCAGGGTGCCGCAGGCCAGGAAGATGCCGTCGGTCTCCCACTCCAGGATCTCGGCCTGACCTAGCTCGATCGGCTGCACTTCGCGCTCGATCGTCTCCAGGTTCGCCTTCGGATAGCGGATCGAGACGGGCGCGTCGTGCGCCAGGGCAAAGTCGATCATCGGGGTGACGTCTTTTTCATCGCCGGGGGCCATGACGACCATGTTGGGGAAGACGCGCATGGAGGCCAGATCATACGTGCCGTGGTGGGTCGGCCCGTCGGCCCCGACCAGCCCGGCGCGGTCGAGGGTGAAGACGAGCGGCAGGTCCTGGAGCGCGACCTCCTGGAAGATCTGGTCGTACGACCGCTGGAGGAAGGTGCTGTAGATGTCCACGACCGGCCGGGCCCCCGCCTTGGCCAGCCCCGCGGCGAACGCGACGGCGTGGCTCTCGCAGATCCCGGTGTCGAAGAACCGCGCGGGGTACGTGTCGCGGATCTTTTGGAGCTTGTTCCCCTCACACATCGCGGCCGTCAGGACCGTCACCTTCGGGTTGCGCTGCATCGCGGCGAACAGTGCGGCGCTGACGGCGTCGGTGTACGCCTTGCTCGTCGAGGTCTTGAGCGGGATGATCCCGTCCTCGGCCGCCTGGAACGGCGCGGGGGCGTGGAACTTGACCGGGTCCTTCTCGGCCGGCTCGAACCCGTGCCCCTTGTCGGTCAGGACGTGGAGCAGGACCGGCCCGTCGAGCGCCTTGACCTTCTCCAGATAGGTGCGCAAGGTCCGCAGGTCGTGGCCGTCGATCGGGCCGAGGTAGGTGAAGCCCAGCTCCTCGAAGAGCATGCCGCCGTGGACCGAGGCTTTGATCGCGTCCTTCATCTGCTGGAGCCAGCGGTCGGCCTGGTCGCCCACCAGCGGGATCGCGGGCAAGAGCTTGCGGACCCGCTTGTTCCAGTCGTTGTACATCGGGGTCATGCGGGCCTTGTCGAGGTAGTAGGCCAGGCCGCCGACCCGCGGGCAGATCGACATTTTGTTATCATTCAGGATGACCAGGAACTTCGAGCGGAGCCCGCCGGCGTTGTTCAGCGCCTCGAAAACGATGCCCGAGGGGAAGGCGCCGTCGCCGATGACGGCAACTGAGTGCCGCTCGGGGTGGCCGCAGAGCTCGTCGCCCACCTTCAGGCCCAGCGCGGTCGAGGGGGCGCAGCCGGCGTGCCCGGTCATGAACAGGTCGTACGGGCTCTCGGCCGGGTTCGGGTAGCCCATCAGGCCCCCCTTGGTCCGGATCGTGTGCAGCTCACCGGCGCGGCCGGTGATGATCTTGTGGGGATAGATCTGATGGCCGGTGTCCCAGATCAGGCGGTCGTGCGCGAAGTCGAACGTCAGGTGCAGGGCCAGGCACAGCTCGACGACCCCGAGATTGCTGGCGAAGTGCGCCGCGCGCCGGCCGACGACGCCGATCAGCTCCTGGCGGATCTCGCCGGCAAGCTGTTCGAGCTCCCTCTCCGAGAGGCCCTTCAAGTCGGCCGGCGACCCGATCCGGGGCAACATCGTGCTGCTCATCAGCGATCCCTTTCCAAAAGGTCCAGTGCCAACGCCCGCAACCGCGCGCCGCGCTCGCCCAGCGGCGCCAGGGCCTCGACCGCCTCATCGGCCAGTTGCCCGGCCCGCGCGCGGCTCGCCTCGATACCCAGGAAACCGGGATAGGTCCACTTTCCTAACTCGGAATCTTTCCGGGCCCGCTTGCCGAGCTTCGCCTCATCGCCCTGGACGTCGAGCAGATCGTCGATGATCTGGAAGGCCAGGCCGACCG
>JBKOZB010000027.1:0-5794 GCA_046744225.1 Planctomycetota bacterium
GGCTCGCTCTGGGGACCGGGTTCCGGCGCGAAGAACTGCGGAGCCTGTTTCCGGCATCCTTCCGGCTCGATTCCAGCCCCCCACGATCGTCTGTGAGGCCGCCTACACGAAGAACGGCCAACGTGCCGAGCAACCTGTCTCCGAGGCCCTGGCGGCCGCCCTGCACCCCTACCTGGCGACGAAACCGCCCGGGCAGCCCGTGTTCGCCACCATGCCCCCGACCCGGACCGCCGCCATGCTCCGGCACGACCTGGCCGCCGCCGGGATCGCCTACGAGACACCCTCGGGAGTGTGTGACTTCTATAGTCTGAGAGGGGTCTACATCTCCAACCTCGTGGCGTCGGGCGCTTCGGTTAAGACGTGCCAGGTCCTGGCGCGGCACAGCACGCCGAGCCTGACCATCGGCGTCTACGCCAAAGCATCCATCCACGACCTGACCGGGGCGGTGGAATCCCTGCCCGACCTGACCCCGACCGCCCCCCGGCCCGAGGCGCTGGCCGCGACCGGGACCGATCCAGTGACGCCCTCGTATCACATCCTGGCAGCACATGGGCAGCGCGCAGGGGACGGAACCGGGCGGGACGTGGCGGACACTGGCGGATGTGATGGCGCTTCGATCCGCGAATCGGATTGCCGTAACTCCTTGGAAAAGACGGAAGTTGACGCATCCGGTCGCACGCTGGCGGGAGTGGGCAGAGCCGGGATCGAACCGGCGACACCAGGATTTTCAGTCCTGTGCTCTACCAGCTGAGCTATCTGCCCTGGTTTATGAACGTTTGTGAGGATAACAACGATCCTGGATCCTGTCAACGGCCTGGTGATCTTGTCTCTGCCTTGCAAATCGCAATCGCTTGAGAGGCAAAAAGGAAATTCCAGAGTTCGGGAGGGGAGACAAGGGAAATGAGGATCGTGGATCAGGGCCAGGTTGGGAAATCCTCCTCGTGTTGAGTTCTCACCGGGAGTTCGAGTGTCTTACGTTGGATTTGGAGCATCGGGCGTCGCGCACATCCAGTCCTCCTTGGCGGGAAGCCATGCACTCGTCGCCTTTTCCCAATCCCTCGGATTCGCATGGGAGCTGCGCGTCCAGGAAGACCACGTCATCGGGAAACGCCCAGCTCGCGCGCTTGCTTCAATTGATCGTGGCACTCCAGTCCGACCGCTGCCCGAACGCGCGCGAGCTGGCCGAGTTATGTGAGGTGAGCCGGAGGACGATCTACCGGGACCTGGAAAGCCTGGAGGAGGCGGGGTTCGCCGTTCGCTATCGGCCGGACCGACAGGGGTATCAACTGGTCAAGGGCTCGTTCTTGCAGCCTTCCAGCCTCGATGAGAGCGAAGCGCTGGCACTGGTCGTCCTGAGCCGTCTGTGGAATGGGTGCGACGGGCTCGGCCTGCTTCGCCACGCCCGCGCGGGGGTGATCAAACTGGTTCAGTCGCTCGCACCCGAAGTCCGCAGCCGGATCGCGGCGCGGGCCGAGTTGATCCCCGAGCCGGCGATCGCTTCCACCCTGCCCGGCGATCGTCAGCTTGTCTACGAGACCATCCTCGAAGCCCTGGCGCATCGGCTCCAGCTCCGGATCTGGTATCATGAGACCGAGGGCCAGGCGCTGGAGACGACAAAACTGAGCCTCTATCGGTTGATCCTGGCGCACGACATCTGGGCCCTTGTCGGCCGCTCCACGCTCCATCGTCAGGTGCGGATCTTCCGGATCCCACGGATTCGGCGCGTCGTCCTCACCGACGACCCGTACACGATTCCTCCCCGGTTCAACCTGGAACGGTTCCTGGCCCAGGCATGGGTGATGGAGCGTAGCCCGGATCGCTACCAGGTCTGGCTCAGGTTCTCCGCGCACGTCGCGTGGGACATCCAGGACACCGTCTGGCATCGCAGTCAACGGCTGGTGAGTCTCGACGACGGGCGGATCGATCTGCACCTGATCATTGAGGGTCTCGACGAGATCAAGCGCTGGATCCTTGGATTCGGCGATCAGGTGGAGATCCTGGCCCCCCCCGAGCTGCGCGACCGCATCCACGAGGTGGCCCTGCGCATGGTGCGCCTCCACGGGCGAGCGGCCCCGACGCCCTGCCTCGAACCCGAACGCGGCTGAGCCCAATTCCCGAGGATTTCAAGAGGGACACCCCCTAGTCGAGGGTTAGGGCAGTGGGTGGTTGACTCGCCGCGCGCGCCGATTAAAATGGGGCCACATGGTTCGAGCAATGGGCGCATAGCTCAGACGGCTAGAGCGCACCCCTGATAAGGGTGAGGTCCGAGGTTCGAATCCTCGTGCGCCCATTTTTTGCCAACATCCCCTTCGGTCGGGATGGTCCTGCCGCAAGGATCGGAATTCTTGCCGCGATTTCTCAGGATCGCGGACCCCTTGCGAGGCGATGATTTCGAGTGAGCGGTGGTGCTCCCCACGGAGGCCACGGCAAGCGCGCCGCGCCGTGGCACCTCGCGGGGAAGCTCTCGTTGGCCGCCGCGCCGCCTCACGACGCTCTGGGCTCATTCCTCATCTTCCGGCTCCTCATCGAGATCGACCTCGGCTTCCTCCTCGTCTTCCAGTTCCTCTTCGTCCTCGATGGCGGCGGCGGTCTCTTTCACGGCGGCCGGCGTCGGCTCGACCACAGGGCGCGGGATCACGGCGCCAAGACCGGGCGCGTTGTCCGGCATGGGCTCCTTGGTCTTCTGGACGAAGTGGGTCCCCTTCCCCTTGGCCGTCAGCTCGGCAGCGCGGGCCTCGGCCGCCTCCTTCTGGGAGTACTCGAAAGTACCGACCGGCTTGAAGGCATCATTCATGACGGTCCAGACGATCCGTATCCGGGTCGCGGGTTTGGAGGGCTTAGCGGCCTTCATCTTGGCCTTGGCCTTCGGCTTCTTGCGCGCCTTGCGCTCGACGACGTCCTCATCTTCCAGGTCGTCGATCAGTTCTTCCGCCTCGTCCTCCATCGGGTCGAGGGGCTCGGCAGCATCGTTCTGGCGGCGCAGTTCGAGACGATTCAGCGGTTTCCCGGCCATGAGTGAAACCGTCCTTCGCGAGAGTGATTCGATCCGGAACGCTTCATCCCTCGGCCCGTCGCGAGGGATATCTTCTATCGTTCATGATAATCAATACGCCGGGGCATTACCAGCAAGGGGCGCCGATGTCTCCTCATACGTTGAGCGAATTGGGGGCCTGAGCCGCGGTTCGAAAAAAGCGAGGGGACCGAGGGGGGACTGCGAGGGCGCGGGATCGAATCGGTCGGATGATTAGACCGTGCGCAAGGAAAGGATGCAGGGCGGAGCCGCGATGGCTTTGGACCCAATCTCCTGGCCGATGTGGGAGATGAGGTCTTCCGGATGATAAGGCTTGGTCAAGAAGTGGCCGATACCCAGGGCGTTCAACGCCCACTCGTGGTCACCAAGGATGGCGGCGCTGCAGATCATCATGCGCTGGTCGGGCCTGCTCCGCTTAATCCGCCGGCAGACCTCGACGCCCGAGAAGACCGGGAGGTTGAGATCGACTAGGACGAGGTCGAACGGCCCCGAGTCACTGAAGCGCTCGACCCCTTCCGGGCCGTCGCTCGCCTCGATCACCCGGAACCCCTCGCTTCGAAGGAACTGGGCGACCAGGGTCCGAAGCCGATGCTCATCCTCGACCAAGAGGAGAGTACCCAGGGATTTCGTTGCCATCGTCTCCTCCCTGAAACGAGAGCCGTTAGCGCGTCCGCCCTCCTTTGGCACGGTCGATCGGGCGGATCGCCATGTATCCTAGCCAGCAGATCGATCCGCGCCCACACGAAATCTTCGAGACGGCTCCAGGAGCCCCGGGAGTCGCCCGAAGTGTCGGCCCGGCCCCGATCAACGGACCGGCAGGCTCTGCGAGGGAGTGGAGGAAGGCTGCGGGTGCTCCGTGCCCCGCCGCTTGTCGACGCCCAGGACCTGGCAGAGATAGGCGATCAGCACGTGCTTGGTGATGTTCAGGCCGACCAGTCCCAGGAGCGCCCCGAACCGGAACAGCCAGATGTTCAGGGCGATGCAGGCCACCAGCCCGAGCATCGCCGCCACGCTGAGTTGAAACCCGGGTCGTTCCATGCCACCATTATGGCCGCGCGGGTTGGCAGCGAAAAGGGTCCGCTCGCGGTTTCGCGCGCGAGAATGGACAGGCACTTCCGACCGATCGGACGGGTTGGGCCGGCCGCCGCGGTGCCCCCTGGCGGAACCGACCTGGCGCGTTTACGATAAGGCAGCGATCGGGCGGGAGGTCCTTGCGGGGCGTCGAGCCTCGAGGCCGAGAACACCCGCCGTTTCTCGCGGTGCGAGCGCATCCCCAGGGAATCACCTCAAGTCCTTGAGCACACGGAAACCATGGCGACTCCGACGATCACCCGGCCGGAATGGAGCACGGTCATCGACCCGGTGCTCCAGAAAGAACTGGAGCAGCATGTCCTGGTCACCAGCTGGGACAAGCTCCTGGGCATGGTCGATACCATCTACAACTGGGGCCGACGCTCCAGCCTCTGGCCTCTGGGGTTCGGCCTTGCCTGCTGCGCGATCGAGATGATCGTCACAGCGGCGGGCCGGTTCGATATCGCCCGGTTCGGCGCCGAGGTGTTCCGCGGGTCACCCCGCCAGGCTGACTTGATGATCGTCTCGGGCACCGTCACCAAGACGATGATGCCCATGATCGCCCGGCTCTATGACCAGATGCCCGAGCCGAAATACGTCATCTCGATGGGGGCGTGCGCCACGGGAGGAGGCCCGTTCAAGGAAGGATACAACGTCGTCTCGGGGGTCGACAAGTTCATCCCCGTGGACGTGTACGTCCCCGGCTGCCCGCCGACGCCCCAGGCCCTGCTCAACGGCCTGATCATGCTCCAGAAGAAGATCGACGGGGAGCGGATCACGCAGACCCCCTGGTACCGGGGCGCGGTCGATCGCGACGTCCCCGTGCCGGTCCTGGGCCCGGACCTGATCGACCTCCGGCTCGTCGAGATCACCGCCGAGAAGACCGCGCAGGGGCTGGTCGAGGCACGCGAGGAGGGCCTGGTCAAGCCGGCCAAGATCCCCGCGCCCCAGCCCGAGGCCGAGGGGGCCGACGGCGCCCCGACCGAGCCGGCGCCCGCGGCCAAGGGCCCGAGCAAGATCGACCTGATCCGCGCCAAGGCCAGGGGGGAGGCGGTCCCGGCTGCGGACGCCGCGCCTGTCGTGGCCCCGGCGAAGCCCGCCGCCAAGCCAGCCAAGAAGGTCAAGCGGGCCGAGGCGCGGCCCAGTCTCGTCTGGCTCCGAGACGCCGGCCTCCGCGCGCTGGCCGACCGGATCAACGCCGAGTTCGGGCCCGGGACCGCCTCGATCATCCAGGCCGGGCTGCTCGTCCCGCCCGAGAAGCTCGTCGAGGTCGGGCTCTACCTCCGCGACCGCAACCCGATCCGCTACGACTACCTGGCCAGCCTCCAGAGCGTCCACTACGAGGACTGCATCGAGGTCAACTACCAGCTCGACAGCACGACCAACCCCGGCACACTGATCGAGCTGCGCGTCCGGACCGCCGAGGCCGAAGGGCAGGCCGAGGTCCCCTCCCTGATCCGCGTCTGGCGCGGGGCCGACTTCCAGGAGCGCGAAGTCTACGACATGATGGGCGTCCGCTTCACCGGCCACCCCGAGCTGAAGCGCATCCTGATGTGGGACGGCTACGCCTATCACCCGCTCCGCAAGGACTTCCTCGAACCGTATTATGAGGGGCCGACGAAGGTCTTCGACAGCCGCGTCGAGGAGGGGTTCGGCCGCCACTTCCGCGCCGAGGAGATCAATCCTTACGGG
>JBKOZB010000128.1:0-5119 GCA_046744225.1 Planctomycetota bacterium
GGCTGGTTTCAGCGCTCGGGCAGCCATGCTTGCCTCTGACGGTCCACTTCACCATGAAAGTCGGCAAAGCTCCAGATGGTTACTCGGGTTCAAGAGGCGGGCTATGCTTGGCGAAGGGCGCTGAACCCAAGGACCTGATCAGTCGCCGCCACAGCGACAATTGCAACATCACCTGAAACTGCGACACGGTCGGTGTTCCCCGTCCGTCTGCACCGCGAGCCACGTCGCATCAGGCGACACTACGTCATGGCCCAGCCACACCATGCCGATCGATGGTGACGAGCGACTGCGTGACGACTTCGAAGGAGAGGTGCACTGCCCCTGCCACCTTCACGAACACGGCCTTGTCGGGCTCGAACGCTCGGTGGCCAGCGGATCCGATACCGAACCCCCCGCCCGGCACCCTCCACCAGACGTTCTCGCGAAAATGAGGTTCGATGTGCGTGTGCTCGTCATGAGCGCCGTCACTTGACCGGCCGTCCTTGAGGTTGGGGATCATGAATGGCACGCGCCAATATTCACCGTCATCCTTGCCGTCCCACCAGGACGGGAAGTACGGTGACTTGACAGGCTGCCAGTGTGCCTCGCCGCCGACCTGACCAACAAGGATCATCTCGTCGCGCCAAGCCTCGATCACGAAACCCTCGGAAAGCGATGCGGTATGCGGTCGACCGATGGCCTTCCTCCAGTAAATCTCTCCCATCGTGTACGTGCTCAGCATTCCCGCAACTCCGGCGTCGCTCGCCCTCCAGTTCCGGAACCGTTCCGCTGACACGACATCCGAGAAGAGGGTCTTCAATGCATTCGGCGCAACACGATCTATGTTCGTCATGGCCGCCTTCGCGCTAAGAGCGAATCTTGTTTGCCTGCCGATGCTAGCAGATGTGGCGCGACTCCGCGAGTGCGAGCTTGAGAGGATAGGCAACACTTAGCACCCTCCAGCGGCGGGTGCCCCGCGCCTGGCCCCGTCCCCGCGACATAACCTGCCAGACTCAGACGAGGGCCGCCCCAGGAGCCGATGCCACAGTGAAGAGGGCCGCCTCGCGCTCGTCGATCACGTGGTGTGATCCGGGGAGAGCGGTGGTCTGGGAGTCCGTGGCGTTTACGCCCTTAGCTCAGAAAGGGGGAGGTCCAACGATCTCCCAACCATGGCGCTCGGCGACCTGCGTGAACTCCCGCTCGTCTACCGACCCGATCGGGCGGTGCACCAACTCCTCGAATAGCTTTCCCGCCCTGGCAGGCGTGTAGAGGAACAGTACTCGCCCCGGCTCGGTGCCGGTGCTCTTCCAAGCGTGCGGGACATTGCGCGGCATGAACGCGCATGTTCCGGGCCCGCCAATCGTGACTTGATCTCCGATCCTAAAGGTGATTTCGCCGCTCAGGACGTATGCCACCTCATCACTGTCATGGTGAGTGTGAAGCGCTGTTTCGATCCCTACCGGAGCAGTTTCCTCGAACATCATTACACTTTCGTCGGTCTCGTTATTCTGCAACTTGAGGGTCGCTGACCGACCGGGCGACATGTCCCACACTGGTCCTTGCCCCGGCGCCAAAACAATACCCTTCGCATTCATAATCATTCCCTCCCTCGATCTACACGGTCCACTGCGTGGCTCTTTAGCACGGTTGCGTAAACGGAACACACGGGATTATGGACCATTGAGAATGGAATGCAAGAGCGGTGCGGAATTATGTCGCCGTTCATGTGTGTGGCTCCGGCACGTAGCGCCAGTGCTAACGCCCAGCATCTACGGTTCAGCGTCCGGGGCTCTGGGCGCATCCATAGCTGCTGGAGGCTCACGACTGAACTATTCTCGGAGCCGGGACCCTCGCTCTCGGCGGCCGAGGCAGCCGGCGCGGCGTTCGCGGCGAGTGCCGGCTGTGCCGATCCGTCCACCGCCGCCGCGTGCCTTCGGAGCCTACCCGTCGCGGCGATCCTTGCTCACCAGCCCGCGGGCACGATGGTGCCGAACCTCGATGGCCTCGTGCTTCCGCAGACGATCCGGTCCGCGTTCACCACCGGACAGTTCAACCGGGTGCCCGTAATCGAGGGCTCGAACCACGACGAATGGCGATTGTTTGTCGCGCAGACCGAAGCCACGACGGGAACGCCGCTGACGCCCGCTGGCTACATTCCAGCAATCGCGGCGACGCTCGGTGTGCCGGCATCCACCGCGACGTTCATCGGGACCGTCGTATATCCGCTCAACGCCTATCCGAGCCCGAGTGTCGCGCTCGGCGCCATCGGAACGGACGTGGTGTTCGCGTGCAACGCTCGACTGTCGGCGCGATTGTTGTCCAAGTACGTACCGACGTATCAGTACGAGTTCAACGATCCGAGCGCGCCGATGCTCTTTTTTCCCTCGATCAGCTTCCCGACGGGCGCCTATCATGCCTCCGAGCTCCAGTATATCTTCGACGTCCTCGAGACCCCGGTGCCAAGCCCCGGGCTGACTGCCGTGCAAAAGCAGCTGTCGAGGACGATGGTCGGGTACTGGGCGGAGTTCGCGCGTACCGGTAGTCCCAACTCGTCCGAGGCGCCGGCCTGGCCGCCGTACGGGAGCAGCGACCAGTTCCAATCGCTGCATCCGCCGACGCCGGCGGCAAGTACCGGGTTCGCGCTTGATCACAAATGCGCTTTCTGGGGTCTGAACTGAGCTCGGATCGGCCAAGTCTTCCGAGTCTCACATAGAGCGAAGAGACACCGGGGTCCCGGACGGTCGGTTCGGATACGCGCAGCTTACGCAAGGTGATCATGCCAGCGGCGCGGACGTTCAGAAGGGCATCTGGGCGTAGAAACCCATCGAAGAGCCTGGTCAAGCCTCCTGCAGATCACACGACTGGAGGCGGCCACGGCCTTCGTGGCCGGCCACGTCGTGCCCCTGCTCCTACTGGGCGCCGCCTTCACGTTCCTGTACCGCTTCCTGCCCTACACCCATGTGCGCCTGAGCGCCGCCGTCGTCGGAGGCCTCGCGGCCGCCGTGTCGTGGCAGATCTCCGGCATCGTCCTTGCCGCCCTCGTGGCCAGCTCGATCACCTATGCAGCGATCTATTCGACCTTCGCGGTGCTCGTCCTGTCTCTGATCTGGCTCCAGGTGGCCTGGCTGGTCGTTCTCATTGGCGGGCAGATCGCCTACGTGCATCAGCATCCGACCTCGTACGCCGACGCCCGCCAGCGGCACGGCGTCCGCTTCCGGGACGAGATCGGGCTCATGGCCCTCGTCGAGATCGCTCGGCGGCATCACGCGGGCCTGGCCCCCTACACGGTGGAAGAGCTCGCCGCCGTCACTGGCGCCATTGACAATTCTCGAGGATCTCGTCGAGGGCTTCGCGGCCCGGGGAATCCTGGCGCGGGCCGTCGAGCCGCCCGGCCTCATCCTCGCCCGGCCCGCGGACCAGCTCCTCGTCGTCGACATGCTGGATGCGATCAGGAACGCCGGTGTCGACGATGTGCAGGCACAGGGGACGGGCGCCAAGGCCGTTCTCGGCGTGCTGCGCCGCCATGACAAGGTTCTGCGCGACGCGCTCAAGGGCCTGACCCTGCAGTCGCTGGCATCGGAGACCACGGCCGCGGAAGCGACGGTGGCCGAGCTCGTTCAATACCGCCGATCCTGAGACCACAGCGCGCCCGAGGCCGGCGCGGAGGCGCGAGGTCCGCTTGCCGGCCTTTCGGCCAAGCGGGCCCCGACGCGGGCGCCACGCACTATGCGCCCTCGGCCGGCCTGCCCGGGCTGCGCGAGGCCATCGCTGTGCCGTCGGCGGGTGTCTAAGTCTGGCACATTATGTCACGGGGATGGGACCCATGGATGGAGCGACCGCTGCCGGAGGGCGTTCGTGTTGCCTATCCTCCTAGGGCGAGGCGAGGCGCACGTCAAGTGTGCAAGCCCACATACACTATGTGAGCTTTGAAATGGGTCCTCGAGTCGATGAGGTTTGTGCGGCTCCGCGCCCTCCTTGACGGCCTCGGGATCACTGGCGCAGGATCGCAACCATGGTTTGGCCAATCAGAGCCGTTCAGCCCGGGTTGCTCCCGCCGCTCGGGGTTCAAACCTCGCCAGCTTGCGGCTGAGAACGGCGCCATGTTATTTGCACCCGGAAGGGACGGCGGTGATGGTGCCGAACCTAGAGGACAATCCTAATGATCTGCCGTATCGTATCGATCACGGTCCTTTTCTGTCTGCTCTTCTCAAACCCGGTACAGGCATCGCGACCCTGGGGACGTTACGCCGTAACAATTAGCCGAAAGGATTCCAACGTGTATCTAGACCGCGCCTCAGGAGCCGTCATCCTGACGCGCTTCTGCTTTGAATTTGCCATCAATGATGAGGCGATCTTGATTTGGAATGGCCCCTCGTCAAGTAAGCTCGTGTTTTCTGTAGGGGAAGTCTGCGACGTAAAAGACGTCCTGTGACCCGCCCGAGTTTGAAGGTCCGCGAGACTGGCGGACTGAAGTCTGGGAGGGTTACAGCCGTCTTGGGAAACCCCCATACGCTCACGCCATGAGGGCCTGTCTCCCCGATCGGCAACGATACGTGCGAAGCGAAGCATGGATCGCACGAAAGTGCGGTAGGAGTGTGTCATGGCCAAACGCAAGCGGCGGGCGTTCACGACGGAGTTCAAGGCACAGACGGTGCGGCTGGTGCGGTGAGTCCCTCACGCCCGACGACGGAGGGCTCGATCACGAGAGTTGTGTCCTCGCTCGTCCTGGAGTGCTCATATGCGTGATGTGCAGCACACCCGTGTGGGAGGCCGAGTCCGTCGAAGCGGCAGACGGTCGATCTGCAAAGGAGAAACGTGTATGGGGCACATTCAGCATGAACTGAAGGTGGGCGCTTCTCGGCCAAAGATCATCGAAGCACTCACAACCCTGGCTGCACTCGAGCGCTGGAATCGAGCGCGCGTCTCCGGCGGCCCCCAGGAATGGACGGTCGCCTACCCGGACGGACCTGCCTTTCGCTGGAAGGTCGTCGAAGCTACAAACGACAAGATAACGTGGCGCTGCGAAGAGGGTCCTGGAAACGCGAAAGGCAGTGAGGTAAGTTTTACGCTGTCCGACGCAGACAAATCTCGCACCCTCATCCGGCTGGAGCATCGCCAACGCGCCGGCAGCGACCCCAAT
>JBKOZB010000302.1:0-5061 GCA_046744225.1 Planctomycetota bacterium
ACTCGGCGGCGACGTCGTCGAGGACCGCGCGGGCCTGGCGGAACTCGGTCAGGGTCGAGACCAGGGGGAACATGACGCGGACCTCCCCCAGGGTGCTGGCCCGCAGGATCGCCCGGAGCTGGGTCCGGAACAGGACGGAGTCGCGGAGCGAGAGCCGCAGACTGCGCAGGCCGAGCGCCGGGTTCGGCTCGGCGTACCCGATGCCCTGGTAGGCGGGCAGCTTGTCGGAGCCGAGGTCGAGCGTCCGGATCGTGACGGGGCGGCCCTGGAGCGACCGGATGACGGCCGCGTACGCCTCGAACTGCTCCTGCTCGGTCGGCGGCCGCGTGTTGTCGAGATAGAGGAACTCGGTCCGGTACAGGCCGACGCCGACGGCGCCCCGCTCGAGGCAGGCGGCGGCTTCGCTGGGGAACTCGATATTGCCCCAGAGGCCGATCTGAACCTTATCGAGCGTCGCGGCCGGGAGCTTGGCGAGACTGGCGAGGCCCAGGAACCGGGCGGCGTGCTCGGCGGCGGCCTGGCGGTAGCGCTCCTGGGTGGGCAGGTCGGGGTCGAGGACGACGAGCCCCTCGTGGCCGTCGATGATCGCCATGCGGCTGTCGCGGGCGCGGTCGAGGAACCGACCCAGGCCGACGACGGCCGGAATCTCCAGCGCCTCGGCGACGATCGCCGTGTGACTGGCTCGGCCGCCCGCCTCGGTGGCGAAGCCGAGGACGCGCTGGGGGTCGAGCCCGGCCGTCTCGCTCGGCGAGAGGTCGTGCGTCAGGATCACGGTCGGGCTGTCGAGCTCCGCGAGGATCGACGCGGTGGGCTGACCCGAGAGCTGGTAGAGGATGCGCTTCTCGATGTGGCGGACGTCGGCCGCGCGGGCGGCCAGGTGCGAGTCGGTCAGCCGTTCGAGCCGGGCGGCGTGGCCTTCGAGCACCTCGCAGACGGCGTGCTCGGCGGCGATCTGGTCGCGCTCGATCTTCTCGCGTGCATCGCGGCGCAGGGTCGGGTCGGCGATCATCTGGGCGTGGGCGGCCAGGATATCAGCGTACTGCGGGCCGAGCCGCTGGCGGGCCTCGGCCTCGGCCAGTTCGGCCTCGGCGTGCGCCGATTCGAGGCTGCGGTCGAGCCGCTCGAGCTCCGTGGCGACCGCCTCGGAGGCGATGGCGCGGTGCGGGAGCCGCGGACCGCGCGGGTCGAGGACCAGCGCCGGACCAATGGCCACACCAGGGCTGACGGCGATCCCGCGCAGCGTTTGCATGGGTAGAGGGCTTGCCTGGGGTCGCGGCGCCGGATCCCACGCCTCTTGGCGTTGGGTCGGGGTCGGGAAAGGGTCCGGTGCGCCGCGGTCTGGGCCAGCATGACCCCGTTTCGATCGGGGTTTCGGAGACCGCGCGTCCGGGGGCGTCATGGGGCGGTCTCCTTCTCCAGGGGGCCCCCGGTCTCGTCTTCGTAAAACTGGGCCAGGACCAGCCCGGCCAGCGCCTCGACCGCTTGGGCGGCGTCGGGCCCGCGCGCCTCCAGGTCGAGCCGGGTGCCGCACTCGGCGGCCAGCGACGTCAGGTCGAGGATGCTCTTGCCATTGAACTCGTGGCCGTTGTGATAGACCCGGACCTCGGACTGGAACTGGAGCGCCAGTTTCGCGAATTTATCGGCAGGCCTCATGTGCAAGCCGAGGCTGTTGGTGATCTCGATTTGTCGGCGTACGACGGGCGGATCGTGACTCATGGCGGCTCGGTCGGCCTGGGCACGAGAGACCACGGAGTTGGGGCCGACGGTCTCGGGCCGTGCGTCTCGATTGGTTTCCATCCATCCCCTCGTCGCGACGACGGGGGTAACGCCGGGGATCAAGCCGACCAACCAGGGATGTGCCAGAGCTCCGGAACGGCTCGGCCGGCCTCGCGCCATCGGGCTCGGGACCGCTCGGAAACCGGCCGCGAGACCCGGACCGGCCGGCGAAGGGCACGGAGCCAGGCGGTCGGATCGGATCGGATCAATGGGTGCCCTGGTCGGCCTCCTCCAGCAGTTCGATGACGTTTTCGCGCGTTTTTGCCTGGCGCAGGAAGCTGACGAAGCGCTCGTCCTTCAAGTGTCTTGAGATATTCTCCAGGGCCCGGAGGTGGTCGCCGGGCTGGTTGGGGGGAGAAATCAACAGGAACAGGATATCGACCGGCTCCCCGTCGAGGGCGGCGAAATCGACCCCTCGTTTGGAGAGGGCGACCGTCCCGATCAGACGGTTGACGGTGGGGTGCCGGGTGTGCGGGACGGCCACCCCCTGACCGATCCCGGTCGAGCCGAGTTCTTCACGGCCCAGGATAGCGCGCGTGACACTATCCAGGTCGGCCTCCGCGAGGCGACTGGCGTGATTCAAACTGCGAACGATTTCCCGAATCGCCTCTTCCTTGCCGGTCGCCTGAAGATCGACGAGGATGGCCTCGCGTACCACGAAATCCGAAAGCTTCATCCGGCCCTCCATCGACATGTCGTCGGGCCGCCGGGCCGACGCCTCACGTCGGGGTGCGGGGCTCCGGGACGGTGCGCCCTCGCTGGGCGGGTCCGCCCGGGGTTCGGCCGCGCGGCGGGGCGCTGGCTCACCACTGCTGGGGGATGCTCGTCGCGCGGTCCGATCGCGTCGGGTCGGATCACGCTGGCTCCGAGGGCTCGGGAAGGTTGGGCGAACGAGGTGAAAGATCCCCGTGGGTCACATCCCCCTTGTGATGCTGGACCTTCTCCTTGTACCGGCGAAGCTGATGCTCGATCTTGTGAACACATTGATCCATCGCCGCTTCCGGGGTCGGGCCGTCCTCGATGGCGACGAAATCGTGCTTGTGCTCGGCCGAGACGAGAATTTCCACCTGCCAGGCGTTCTTGAGATGATTGATGGCCACCTCGATCGCCATCAGCCGGCCGAAGTATTTGAGCAGCTTCTCGGCCTTGTCGTGGAGATAGCTCTGTTGCTCCGGCTCCAAGCCGCCGTGGCGGGTCGATATCTCGATATGCACCCATCCGCTCCTTGCCAAGTCATCCCGCCTGCCCGGAACGATGTCTCGGGCGCCTTCAAAAGATTAACCTGGCGGGGCGGGCGGGGTCAAGAGCCCACCGCGCCGGCCGCGGTCTTTTACCAGGGGCTACCACGTCCGGGACCGTTGTCGTATCGTTGGGTCGGGTCGGGCAGAGGGCGCGACGCGCGCATCGTGGTTTTCGGTAAACAGTGGGAGGGCTGACGCGATGTGGACGCAACACTATGATCCGATGGGGAGTTGGCCGCTCTCGACGCTCCTGGCGGCCTTGCCGGTCCTGATCTTGCTGGGGCTTTTGGCCTCGGGGCGGGTCGCCGCCTGGCAGGCGGCACTCTGCGGCCTGTTGACCGCGGCCGGGATGGCGGCCGGGCCGTTCGGGATGCCGATCGACTTGGTCGTGGCCAGCGCCGGGGTGGGGGTCGTCTTCGCCTTGTTCCGGATCGTCTGGCTGATCCTGGCGGCGATCTTCCTCTATGATCTTGCGGTGATGACCGGCCAGTTCGACGTGATGAGGGCGTCGATCGCGCGGCTGTCGGGCGACCGGCGGGTGCAGGGGGTCCTGGTGGCCTTCTCGTTCGGGGCGTTCCTCGAGGGGGCGGCCGGGTTCGGCGCGCCGGTGGCGATCTCGGCCGCGTTCCTGGTCGGCCTGGGGTTCGAGCCGTTCCGGGCGGCCTTGCTCTGCCTGATCGCCAACACGGCACCGGTGGCCTGGGGGGCGCTGGGCGTGCCGATCAAGACCTTGAGCGTGGTGACCGACCTCGACGTCGAGGCGCTCAGTGCCACCGTGGGGCGGATCTTGCTGCTGATGCCGCTCGTGATCCCGGTCTGGCTGGTCGTGACGATGGTCGGCTGGCGCGCGACCCTGCCCGTCTGGCCGGCGCTTCTGGTCATCGGCGGGTCGTTCGCGGTGGCGCAGTTCCTCTGGTCGAACTTCGTCGGCTACGAGTTGGTGGACATCATCTCGGCCGTCGCGAGCCTGGTGTCGGGCGTGGTGCTGCTCCGGTTCTGGAAACCGAGGGAGGAGTGGCGGTTCCCGCACGATGCCGAGGTGTCGGAAGAGGCCGCCGCACAGGCGACCCTGGCCTCGGAGCTGAAGCGCGGCCGGGTCGTGCGGGCCTGGACGCCGTTCGCGCTCTTGACCCTGGCGGTGCTGTTCTGGGGGACGCCGGCCGTGAAAAAGTGGATGGACGCGCACACGTCGTGGAGGATCGAACTGACGCGGCTGCATCTGAAGGTGGCCAAGGGAGAGGCGGTCACGGGGCACAAGACGCCCCAGCCGAAGGACCGGGATCCGGCCGTGCTGGATATCGTCCCGGTGTCCGCGACCGGGACGGGGGTGTTCCTGTCGGCGATCGTCAGCGGTCTGTTCCTGGGAGTCAGCCCAGCCACAATGGCCGCGGCCCTGGCGCGCACGGTGCGCCGGATGATCCCGGCGTTCGCCGCGATCCTCTGCATGCTGGCGCTCGGGTTCGTGACCAAGTATTCGGGGTTGGACACCGTGCTCGGCCTGGCGTTCACCCGGACCGGCCCGTTGCTCTATCCTCTGTTCGGGACGTTGCTCGGCTGGGTCGGGGTCGCCCTGACCGGCTCCGACACGTCGAGCAACGTCCTGTTCGGCAACCTTCAGAAGATCACGGCGAGGAAGCTGGGGCTGAACGAGATCCTCATGGCGTCGGCCAACACGACGGGCGGGGTCATGGGGAAGATGATCGACGCGCAGTCGATCGTCGTGGCCGCCGCCGCGACGGGCGAAGGGGGTAAAGAGGGAGACATCCTTCGCACGATCATCTGGCACAGCATTGCGCTGGCCTTGCTGGTCGGGGCGATCGTCTTGCTCTTCGCCCACGTCCTCAAATGGGCCGTGGTCATGCCGATCGTCCCGAGCTGACGGGATGAAGGGCAATCCCGTTGAAAAGTCGCCACTTCTTGTGATTCCCGGAGCTTCTTCCTCCCTCCCCCCCTGTGGGGGAGGGTTAGGGTCAATACCGTTGAAACAGAGATCAGTCGTTCCAAAGTCAAGGGTTTTGGTCCCCTCCCCCCCTGTGGGGGAGGG
>JBKOZB010000018.1:0-5185 GCA_046744225.1 Planctomycetota bacterium
GCGATCGAGAGCGCGATCCGCCGGGTGATCAATCTGCGGCTGAAGAGCAACGGGATCTACTGGCGTGAGGAGAACGCCGAGGCGATGTTGGTCCTGCGTGCGGCGGTGTTGACAGGTCGGTGGCAGGAGACGATGGAGAGGACGCAGGCAGCGATGGCAAGGACCGCCAACGCGACTGGCAGTGGGAGGCGCCGGACATCGTGGCGGAGTTGAACTCGGGTGTGCCGATCAAACCACAGGCGTCGCAACCTCAATCCTCAGAGCAGAATGAGACGATCGCGGCGTGACTCTTTTCGGGAATCCACCCCCTGAACGGCTCAGGAAAGCTGTCGAGGAATCCAGCGGGATCGTCCGTCCCAACGATGACAGCGGCCTCGACTTCCTCCGGAAGAGGTACGGGCACATCCGCCGGTTCGTCCCGGCGTTTCTCGCGGCGTTCCCGTTCCGGTCGAACGTGGACCCCGACCCGCTCCTGAAGGCCGTGGACCTGCTCCGGCGGCTGAGCGAGCGCCGGGGCCCGAGTCTGCCCCGGAGCACCACCGTCGATTTCGTCCCGGCGAAGTGGCGGTCCTACGTGATCGACGGCCAAGGACGGATCGACCGGGCCTACTTCGAGCTCTGCGTGCTCTCGGAGCTACGCGCGGCGTTGCGGGCCGGGGATGTCTGGCTGGAATCCAGTCGTCGCTACTCCGACCCGGAGACGTACCTGATCCCCAGGAATCGTTGGACGGCCCTGCGCGGAGAGGTGTGCCAGCAGCTCCAGGTCTCCGACGAGGGCACGGTGCGTCTCACGCAACGCGCGGCTGAGCTGGAGGCGATCCTGGGACGAGTCGACCCCTTGCTGAAGCGTGACACGGGGGTCCGGATGGAGGACGGGGACCTCATCGTCACCCAGCTCGAAGCGGAAGAGCGACCGGAGAGCGCCGTAACCCTCGAACGTCTCAGGCCCAAACCCAACAATGATACTGGTGGCGAATTCCCGTTGGAGGCCGCCAGGCCGGAGTTTGGGCAAAATGGGGCTCCCTGTGAAGAGGAAACCCGCGGCTCCCGACCACCAGATGAATTCGCCACCAGTATCAACAATCGTGACACGAGCCGCAAAGTAGCGACTCCACATTTTGCAAATGGCCGAAAGGCGAAATGAGACCGCTCAAAAAGGGTCGCCAGAGCCAGGAAAGGGCACGAATCCGGGGTGATTTCGTAGCGCCAAACCGAAAGGCGAAATCAGCATTGGTTCACCGGGGCGTCGAGGTTCGACCCAGTCTGCGCGCAAGTCTATGCTGGATAGAGCATTTAGCTACTTTGCGGTTGATGACATGAATGTTGGGTTTGGGCCCTGACAGTGGGCCGGGGGGTGATCGCACGGGCAAATCGGGCTGCACCTGGATGCTCACGGCAGTTGGGCGGAAGGAGGCAGTGCTTCCGCTTTGCCGTTCTTGCTTGGCGACGAGTGGAAGCAGGACTTGCTCAGTTCCTCGCGGAGCACGATGACCTCCGGAGGAGCGTCGATCCCCAAGCGGATGCAGCCGTTCTTGGCGGATTGCACCACGGTGACCCGAATGGACTCACTGATGAGGATGCTTTCGCCGACTTTTCGAGAAAGGACGAGCATGATCGATCCCTCCATGATGTCGTTGGTAGCCACTGGCCCCTCCATGACGTTGGTAGGGTGTAATTGCCCGTTGCCGGTTGCCAGTAGTCCTCTTTCCCTGCTGTTCTGGGAATGAGGTAATTCTACGGAGGCGCGGACACTGGGAGGTATCAGGGTAGTTACTAGAAATCAGACTTGACATGAGGGAAAAGCGAGCAGCGCTTGTCAGGGTAATCCCTGAAACGAGGCGATTTGTCAGGAAAACCCTCACAAAGGAGGCGGCGCCGACGGCTATCCGGGAGAGGATGGGACCGGGTCGAGGAGACCCATTTCCAAGGCGTAACGGGTGAGGTCGGCCCGGCTGCGGAGACCGAGTTTGTCCACGATGCGCGCGCGGTGGGTCTCAATGGTCTTGACGCTCAGGTACAACCGCGTGCCGACTTCTTGGTTGGTATACCCCTGGGCCAGGAGTTTGAGCACCTCCTGCTCACGTGGACTCAGGAGTTGGACTGGCGGTCGGGGGGCCGATGCGATGCGGGTTGCCCGGTCGCCGAGGACTTGATGAGTCTCACTTTCGCTGAGGTTGATCGTCACAAAGGTGCGACCCTGGGCAACGGAGCGGATCGCGGCGAGCAACTCGCCATCGACCGCCGACTTGGCGACGTACCCCGATCCGCCCGCAGCCAGCACCGCGCGCAGATACGAGGGGTCCTCGTGCATGGTCAGGACCAGCACCCGCGTCTGCGGGCATGCCTGCCGGAGGCGTTCCAGGATCTTGAGGCCGCCACCTCCCGGCATGGTGAGGTCGAGCGTCAGCACATCCGGGTTGGCCTCGCGGGCTTGGCACACGGCTTCATGCCCATCGGCGGCTTCGCCCACGACTTCCATGTCCGGCTGGGGGTTGATGAGCATCCGGAGTCCGGCCCGGACGATGGCATGGTCATCAACGATCAGGACGCGAATCTTCGCCATGGTTCTCCTCCCTGAGGGGAATGCACACGTGGACCGTGGTTCCGCTTCCCGGCCGCGACTCAAGCGTGACGGAGCCGTTCAGAAGGGCGGCCCGTTCGCGGATGTCGAGCAGGCCCAGACCTTTGTCGGCGCCAGGCGCCGGGCGCAGGGCATCGTTGTCGAACCCACGTCCGTCGTCTTCCACCGTCAAATGGACGCCCGACGACTCGCGCCAGACCACGAGGCTGACCGCCTTCGCCGCCGCGTGCTTCAGGACATTCGTGAGCGTCTCCTGGGCGATGCGGTACAACGCCGTCTCCACTTCGGCCGGCAGACGGACCACGGCCAGGTCCGGGGCGCACACATCGACCGCGATGCCGTGCGCGTGGGTGTAATCGGCCGCGTAGCGCTCCAGGACTGCCGCAAGGCCCAGATCGTCCAGAACGCTCGGGCGCAAGCCCCGGGCCAGCCTCCGGACCTCATCCAGGAGCGAGGCGGTGATGCCGCGGAGTTCCCCCAGCCGCGCTCGCGCTTCCTCAAACGTAGGCACATCTGCCGCCGCACGCAGCCCAAGGAGCAACGACGTGAGGGATTGGCCGATGCCGTCGTGGAGGTCCCGCGCAATCCGGCACTGCTCCTCTTCCCGTGCCGCCATGACCTGTTTGAGGAGCCGGGCGCGGACCTCGTTGGCTTCCGCCCTGCGTTCCTGCCCTCGTCTTTCTGCTGCCAGGATCGTGTGATAGCGCGTCTGGAGGAACGTCTGGCCCAGGGTCGCCAGCAGGTCGGCATACACTTCCAGGGTGGCCCGCTTGACAGGATGTTCCAAGCGAGCCACCTGCCAAACCGGTGCAGGTGAGAGACCGACCTGCCTGGCCACTTGCTCCAGCGGCAGTTGTTCGGCGTACTGGTCAAACACTTGGCCCGCGACCAGCGCCCCCAATGGATGTTCGCCCAGCACCAACGGCACGGCGAAATGCACCAGCCCCGTTCGGTCGCGCACCACGACAAAGCCGCCTCTGGCCAAGGCGTCGGCAACGCAGTGACAGGGCTTGAGCGGCGCGAGGGAGAAGAGACACCCCACCCCCGCTGCCGCCCCTTCCGAAGGGGGCGAAAGAGGGGGGGGCTTGGCGTGCAAGAGACTCCACGTCGGTCGGGGGTTGATGTACTCCCCGATCAGGCGACCGGCCGCATCGGCGAGGGCCACCGCGAGGTTCGTGCCACGGGCGTACTTTGTCAGCCCGTCGTGCCAGAGCGCCGGGTCCAAGAGGTCGCCACGGATGGCCGGCTCCAGTTCGACGCCGATCGGCTGCGCAGAGGGCGCGCCATTGTCTTGGTTGCGGTTGTGCTCCAGCACACGATGCTCCGGGAGGGGCATGGCTTCCGTTCCGTGTTGCAAGGCAAGAAGAGCAGGGTTACTTTGCGTCGGGGAGGGCCGCGCCCTCCCCGCCTCGCGGCAAATCGGGGCTGAGCCGCGTCGGCGCGCGGCTCAGGAGGCCATAATAACTCTGGAACGGCAGCACGGGCAGGCCTTTGCCCTCTTCCATCGGCAGAAGGCTGATACCGCCTTGCCCGATCGTGAACTCGCGGGTGACAAACTGATGTTCGCTGCCCCGCGCCTTGGCCACGGTGATGGCGCGGCGCAGCGAGGTGCCCAGCTCCACGAAGTTCAACAGGATGAGGTTATCCACGATGGAGCTGATGGCATAATCCGTCATGTAGTGCGTCACGCCGAACAGCTCGGGATTTTCATAGTTGAAGAATGTAGTCATGAGATTGTGTTTACTATATGCCACCAAGGAGTGGATGAAATCGCGGTACAGCGCCTGATCCCCGAGGGCGTTGCTATAACTCGTCATGCCGTCAATGAGTAGCCGCTCCATCTTGTACTCTTCAATAGTCCGGATGATGAGATCAAAGTGAGCATCAATCTCCAACTCTTGAGGAGAATCGTAGAGAACCCGGATCATCCCCGCGTCGACCTGCTCTTTTAGATTTAGGCCGAGGGTCTCGGCATTGCGCAGGATTTGTGCCGGGTGCTCATCCAGGGAGACCAGCAGGCCGCGCTTACCCTGTTTCAATGCTCCTTCCAGCAGCAGCTGCACGCCGAGCACGGTCTTGCCGGCGCCCGAGATGCCCACGACCATGGTGGTGGATCCGTCGTAGATACCGCCGCCGATCAGGGCATCCAGCGGCGCGCAACCGATGGGCGAGCGTTGTTCGGAGGTAGGCTGAACCGGGATGCCACGCGCCCGGAGCTGCACGCGGCGGAACACCTCCAACCCCTTGCCGGCGGTGATACGCAACGTGTGCTTGCCGGCCTCGTAGTCTTGCCCCCGGCTTTTCATGATTTCCAGGCTGCGGTGGATACTCCGGTGGCGATGTTCGCGCGTCAGCACGATCACGGTGTCCGCGAGGAATTCCGCCACCTCCAATGCGGAGGACTGCTCCTGGCGAGCGAGGACCTCGTGGGAGAGCATCGCGGTCAGGTTCTCGCGTTGCAGCCCTCCGATGAACTGCTGTAACAGCTCGCGGTAGGAGGCGGCCCCGTTACCGTTGGCGCCGTTGCCAGTCGAGAGCGAGCGTAACAGCGAAATGCCGTCAATGAAGATGCGCTGCGCGCCCATCTCTACCGCGGTTTCCAGG
>JBKOZB010000341.1:0-5497 GCA_046744225.1 Planctomycetota bacterium
CCCGGGTTCTCGGCGAACGCCCTGGCGACCCGCTGGAGCATCAGGAGATAGCGGCTGCGGACCCCCTCTCGATCCGCGTAGAAATCCGAGAACGATCGGTGCATCCGGAAGTCGGTTGCCATCAGGAACGGCCAGTTCTTGCAGCCGAGCCCGTTATCGGGCTGGCACGGCCGGACGCTCCGGGAAAGGGCCCAGTGCGGAAAGCCATCGCCGCTCCCTCGCGAGACGAAACGGGAAAAGCCGTCCTGGTGGATGTCGATGATGACGTGAATCCCCCTCGCCCAGGCCGCCTGGGCGATCGCGCGCATTCAGGCCAGGTACAACTCGTCAAAACGGCCCGGTGCCGGTTCGTAAGCCTCCCAGATGAAGACGAGCCGGATGATGTTCACCCCCAGGGGCGGGAGCTGGTCGAGGAGGGTCGGATCGGCGAGCGGGAGGAATGGAGGGACCTTCGCATCGCCCGACATGTTCACCCCGCGCAAGATGACGACCCGGCCGGCCGGGTCCGTGAAGAACTTCCCCGAGGCGCGGAGCCGGGGCTTTCCCAAGGTCGGCGCGGGGGGCAACTGGCCCGACGCCAGCACCCGGGTGGGCCGGACCATGATCGTCGGCGCGGACGGCGCGGCGTCGCCCGTGGGTGACGCCGGCCACTGTGCCCAGGTCGCCGTCGGGATGATGGACGCCATGACCATCCACCACCACGATCGCCGATTCATCGCATGAGGTCTCCCTTGCCACGTCGATCCCGCATCGAGCCGGCGCGGCGGGCCGGGTCAAGGAGCCGTGGCCCAGTCGTCTGTCTCGGCCGCGCAGGAACGGGACGCGCCGGGGATGGTCCCCTGGCCTTTCGGGCGCGAACTGAACGCCGGGAGTCTCTCGGCAACAATATCGGCGCTTCTGGGCTCCGTCGTCCACTCCACGGTTCCAGGACGCGCCCCGGCAGTCCATAATCGGACAATGAGTCGGGTTTTTCGGGAAAGGTAATGCTTCGAGGTTGACCTTGGGTGATCCGGCGGCGAAGACTGACCAGGTCCGCCTGAACGGCGCGGCGGTATCGTGCATCGCCCGGATGGTCGGCGAGAAGCCATCAATCTCGCGAGAACCCGATGCGATCTAACTGCACCCGAAACGTGTCAGGACCAACACTCCCGAGCAGACCGTTCGCAGGCTGCGCAAGGCTGGCGCCGATCGGTGCAGGAAGGGGGTGACGTCGTCGCTCACCGCGCACTTGCGAATGCCACCGGGTCCGAGGTGTAGTCCCTGCTCGGTCAGCCACGTCACCACCTTGGGCAGATCGTCCGCCCAGAGGCGCGCAGGCGAGCCTTGCCTTGTCAAAGCCGCCGAGGGCGCTCTGCTGGTTGCCCAGGATGCAGAACGGTCACAGGCTCATGGTAACGCCCTCACCGGAATCGCACGATGGGCTGATCGACGGACAGGCTGTCGCCCGGTTTGGCCATCACCTCCGCCACCACGCAATCGTTTTCAGCCTTGAGGATGTTCTGCATCTTCATGGCCTCGATGACCACCAGATTCTCGCCGGCACGCACTTCCTGCCCGACCTTGACCGCCACCTCGGTCAGCAGGCCGGGCATGGGCGAGAGCAGGAACTTGGAGAGGTCTGGGGGGGGCTTCTCGGGCATGAGCGCCAGCAACTCGGCGGCCCGGGCGGTCATCACGATCCCGTCGGCTTGGGTGCCCCAGTGGCAGACGCGATACCTCAGGCCCATCCGCTCCACCTGGATGCAGATCTTCTCGCCGTCCCAGGTGCCGCGCAAGAGGATGTCGCCGAGTTTCCAGTCGGTGCGCAGGGCATAGGTATTGCCCTCGTAGGTCACGTCGCATCCGCCCTCCACGAGGGTGAGCCCCAGGGGGAAGCGGCGGCCCTGCATCAGCACCACCCATTCCGTTCCGACGCGGCGCCCGTGGCCCTTGAGCTGTCCGGTGATGCGCACCGCGCGGCTGATGTAGCGGCGACGCGCGTAGGCGGCGACCGCCGCCAGCAGCAACGGATCCTCGTGGATGAGAGTCGAGGGATGGAAGCCCTTGGGAAACTCCTCGGCGATGAAGCCGGTGTGGAAGTCGCCCGAGGCGAAGCGCGGGTGCCGCATGAGTGCCGCCTGGAAGGCGATGTTCGACGAGATGCCGCGGATGACGAACGCGCTGAGCGCGTCGTGCATCCGGGCCATGGCCTGGCCGCGGTTTCCGCCGTGGGTGATGAGCTTGGCGATCATCGAGTCGTAGTACATGGAGATCTCGCCGCCTTCGTAGACCCCTGTGTCCACCCGCACCGCGCCGTCCACCTCGTGAGGCGGCAGGAAGCGGATCAGGCGGCCGGTGGAGGGCAAGAAGCCGCGGAACGGATCTTCGGCATTGATGCGGCACTCGATCGCCCAGCCCTCGCGCCGGACCTGGTCCTGGGTGAAGGGCAGCTTCTCGCCGGCGGCGATGCGGATCATGAGCTCGACAAGGTCGAGCCCGGTGATCATCTCAGTCACCGGATGCTCCACCTGCAGGCGGGTGTTCATCTCCAGAAAGTAGAAGCTCTTGTCCTTGCCGACGACGAATTCGACCGTGCCGGCGGACTGGTACCTCACGGCCTTGGCCAACGCCACCGCCTGTTCCCCCATGGCTTTGCGGGTGGCGTCATCGAGGAAGGGCGAGGGCGCCTCCTCGATCACCTTCTGGTGACGGCGCTGGATGGAGCACTCCCGCTCCCAGAGGTAGACCACGTTGCCGTGGGCATCGCCCAGCACCTGGATCTCGATGTGCCGCGGCTCCTCGACGAACTTCTCGATGAAGACCCGGTCATCGCCGAAGGCGTTCTTGGCCTCCGTCCGGCAGGACGCGAAGCCCTCGCGGGCCTCCTCGTCGTTGTAGGCCACACGCAAGCCTCTGCCGCCGCCGCCGGCGGAGGCCTTGATCATCACCGGGTAGCCGATCTCCCTGGCGATCTCGACGGCCTGCCCGGGCGTGTCGATGACCTCGGTGAAGCCGGGAATGGTGTTGACCTTCGCCTGGTGGGCGAGCTTCTTGGAGGTGATCTTGTCGCCCATGGCGGCCACGGAGTAGTGCTTCGGGCCGATGAAGACGATGCCCTCCCCCTCCAGCCGCTTGGAGAATTCCTCGTTCTCGGAGAGGAAACCGTAGCCCGGATGGACCGCCTCCGCCCCGCTCTGCTTGCAGGCGGTGATGATCTTCTCCATCGCCAGGTAGGAATCCTTCGACGGCGGCGGGCCGATGCACACTGCCTCATCGGCCAGGACCACGTGGCGCGCGTCCTTGTCCGCCTCCGAGTAGACGGCCACGGTCTCGATGCCCATCTTGCGGGCGGTCTTGATGATTCGGCACGCAATCTCGCCGCGGTTGGCGATCAAAATTTTTTTAAACATATGGGCCCCAAAACTCGTTAATCACGTGGTACGCCGAGATCACAGAGACATCGAAGAGAACAAGAGGATCACCCCGTGTCCCTTGCGCCCTCTCTGGTCCAGGGGATGATTACAGGGGGATATTCCCGTGCTTGCGCCACGGGTTTTCGAGTCTCTTATCCCTGAGCATCGCCAGCGAACGGCCGATGCGCTTCCGCGTCTCGTGGGGCATGATCACGTCATCGATGAAGCCTCGATGGCCGGCGATGAAGGGGTTGGCGAACTTCTCCTTGTATTCCTTCTCCCGGGCGGAGATCTTGGCCGGGTCGCTCTTCTCCTCGCGGAAGATGATCTCCACCGCGCCCTTCGGGCCCATCACCGCGATCTCGGCCGAGGGCCAGGCGAAGTTCACGTCGCCCCGCAGGTGCTTGGAGGACATCACGTCGTAGGCTCCGCCATAAGCCTTGCGAGTGATGACGGTGACTTTCGGCACCGTGCACTCGGCATAGGCGTAGAGCAGCTTGGCGCCGTGCTTGATGATGCCGCCGTACTCCTGCGCCGTGCCGGGCATGAAACCGGGCACGTCCACGAACGTCACGATCGGGATGTTGAACGCATCGCAGAAGCGCACGAACCGCGCCGCCTTGATGGCGCTCCTGATGTCGAGGCAGCCCGCCAGCACCAGCGGCTGGTTGGCGACGAAGCCCACGGTCTGCCCGGCGATGCGCCCGAAACCGATCACGATGTTCTTGGCGTGGTCGGGCATGAGCTCGAAGAAGTCGGACTCATCGACGACCTTGACGATGAGCTCCTTGATGTCGTAGGGCTTGTTGGGATGGTCCGGCACCAAGGTGTCGAGGGAGATCTCCATCCGCTCGGTCGGGTCCTCCGTCGGCACCACCGGCGGCTTCTCCTTATTGGAGGAGGGGATGAAGCTGAACAGGCGTCGGGTCATCATCAGCGCCTCCACGTCGTTCTCGAAGGCGAGATCCGCGACCCCCGACTTAGTGGTGTGGGTCACCGCGCCGCCGAGTTCTTCGGCGGTCACCTCCTCATGGGTCACGGTCCTCACCACCTCAGGGCCCGTCACGAACATGTAGGAGGAGTCCTTCACCATGAAGATGAAGTCGGTCATGGCGGGCGAATACACCGCCCCGCCGGCACAGGGACCCATGATGAGCGAGACCTGCGGGATCACGCCGGAGGCGAGGACGTTGCGCTCGAACACATCGGCGTAGCCGCCCAAGGAGGCGACCCCTTCCTGGATGCGGGCGCCCCCCGAGTCGTTGAGGCCGATCACCGGCGCGCCCACCTTCAGGGCGTGATCCATGATTTTGCAGATCTTCTCGGCGTGAGCCTCCGACAGGGAGCCGCCGAAGACCGTGAAGTCCTGGCTGAACACGAACACCAGCCGCCCGTTGATGGTGCCGTAGCCCGTCACCACGCCGTCGCCTGGCACGGACTGCTTGTCCATGCCGAAGTCGGTGCAGCGGTGCCCCTTGAACATGTCCCATTCCTCGAAGGAATCGGTGTCGAGCAGGAGCTCGATGCGCTCGCGGGCGGTGAGCTTGCCCTTGACGTGCTGCGCATCGATGCGCTTCTGGCCGCCGCCCAGACGGGCGGCCGCCCGCTTCTCGTCAAGCTGGCGGATGATCTCGTGCATATGGCACCTCGAAGATTCAGAGCCGTTCCCACTGTAGAGTCTAAGATGCAAATATATCAAATATAAACATATATTTTTATTTATCGAGTCACTGCGGTTCGGTCTTCTTTTTGCGTCCTCGGCAGAATTCGTGGGTCAGAATCGATCCTCAACCGGACGTTCGCAGCCTGTTTCTCGGTGTTTTCCGCATCCTGAGGGGGCTCACGAGTTCGGTGGACGAATTCAAGACAGGTCCGTGCCGATGGATTGGGACCTGGGCAACCGTGGAGGGCGCTCCAAAGGGAGCCAGCGGGTCAACCTCAAGGCATCGTTCCCCCGGGAACACAGCGGAGAGGGAAGAGGGTGGGGGTCCGGGGAAGGGAACTGGGGACTCTAGTCCCTCCCCCCAGTGTCACTCCTACTCCAAACCTCCCAAAACAACCCACGAATTCTGCCGAAGAGCCGCTTTTTTCGTGATATCCAGATA
>JBKOZB010000101.1:0-6040 GCA_046744225.1 Planctomycetota bacterium
TGCGGGTGGGTGCCGAGCCCGAGGCCTTCCCGCGCGCCGGCTCAGACCTGCTCTCCGCACTCGCGGCCTTCGGCATCGGACCGAACCGGACGGGGGTGTGGCGTCCCCATCGCGAGACCGGTCCGGTCTGGCTCGGGCTCACCGTGCCCCGCTCGGAGGGGGGCTACCTGACGGCCTTGTCCGGGTTCGCGACCTCGGTCGCCGCCTCCGACGCCGCCAGCTGGGGGCCGGTCTGCCCCGAGCCCGCGCTCCGGGCCTGGGGGCAGCAGGTCGCCGACCGGCTCCGCGCCGAGCAGACCGCGCGGGGCGGGCCCTCGGGCCAGGGTGCCCGCCCAGACGGAGGCGCGCGGCTCCTCATCGCCCGCCTGATCCGGCGGCTACGGATCTCCGACGCCCCCGAACGGTTCCAGGGGCTGGCGACCAATGCGCTGCGCAACGCGCTGAACGTCGCCGCGGTGGCCTGGGTTCCCAACCATCCCCACGAGCACGTCGTCGCTAGCGGCGCGCTTGATGGGCTCAAGGGGAACGGCTATCGGACCCTGATCCCCCATCCGCACCACGAACCGGTTTACATCCAGAACCAGCCGCTCGGCCCCCCCGGCATCGCGGTGAGGCAGGTCGTGGCCGTCGCCGCCGACACGCAAGGGTCGGCCGGCTGGCTGCTCGCCGCCAACCCCCTCGACGACCGCCCCTTCGCGACCGCCGAGATCGAGATGCTCCAGCCGGTGGCTTCGCTCATCGCCACCCAGCAGACCAACGCCCGGCTCTACGCCGACCTGAAGGAGCTGCTCTTCGGCGTCATCCGCGCCTTGACGGCCGCGATCGATGCCAAGGACCCGTACACCTCAGGCCACTCGGAGCGGGTGGCGCGGATCGCCGTCCGGCTGGCCGAGGCCCTGGGGATGTCGGCCAACCAGCGCAGCGACCTCTACCTGATGGGCCTGCTCCACGACGTCGGCAAGATCGGCATCGACGATGCCGTGCTCAAGAAGACCGGCCCGCTGACGCCCGAGGAATACAAGCTCATCCAGTCGCACGTCGAGATCGGCGTGCACATCCTCGCCGACCTGAAGAAGCTCAACCACCTGCTCCCCGGCGTCAAGCACCACCACGAGAGCCTCGACGGCACGGGCTATCCTTGCGGCCTGGCCGGCGACGCGATCCCGCTCGAAGCGCGCATCCTCGCCGTGGCCGACTCGTTCGACGCGATGTCGAGCACCCGCCCCTACCGCCGTCGCCTCACGCCGATGCAGATCGATGAGATCCTGAACAAGGGGAGCGGGGTCCAGTGGGACCCGAAGGTGATTGACGCCCTCTACGCATGCCGCATGGAGATCGAGCAGATCCGCCAGAAAGGACTCGGCGAGAGCCTGAAAATCGTGGTCAACGAGACCCTCGGCCGCTCGTGATCGCCGTGCGGTTCGACCGCCCGGTCACTCCGAACGAATCTCGGTCGGGTGCATGCAACGCACCAATTCGTTGCCGGCGAGGAAGATCGGTGCGTTGCACGCACCCGACCGAGATCGATTCTGACCGCGGAGTCGAGATCGGGGCTTGCGAGGCGACGCGGCGGTCGCTTCAAAGTTCGGAGGTGCAGCGGTTGATCAGCCAGGTGTCCACGTCGGAGAGCATGGGCGACGTCAGGCGATGGGCGCAGGGATACGACTGAAAGGCGACGCGGAGCCCGCCGGCGCGGAGCATGGCGACGTCGCGCCGGGCGGACTGGACAGGGACGCGTCCGTTCCATTCGCCGTGCACGACCAGGATCCGCAGGTCGCGGCAATCCTTGAGCCGGGCAAGCGGGCGGAAGCTCCCTGAGAACCAGCCGTTGATCGCGACCACCCCGGCGAACCGCTCGGGGTAGCTCAGGCCGATCCGGTAGGCGACCGCAGCCCCCTCGCCGCAGCCGACCAGGAAAATGCGCTCGGAGTGCACGTGCAAGGCCCGGCGCATCTGTCGGATCGACGCGAAGACGCCGTCTTCGAGCACGTCGATCGGGTCGGGGACGGCCTCGAAGAGCCGGCGCCGGACCTGCTCGCCCTCCGAGGCGGTCGGAGCGGGCCGGGGCGCCTTCCGTTCCGGACGCGCGAAGGACGGTCCCCAGCCGTACCCCTCCGGCCGGCCCCGCTTGGTCGCGGACTCGGGCCCCCGCAGGCTGAGCCCGACGTAGTTCCGCCAGCTCAGCGCGGGCATCGACCGCACCATCTGCTGCTCGTCGCCCCCCCGCGCGTGAAACAGCACCAGCAGCGGATACGCATAGTTGGGCTCGTACTGCTGGGGGATGAATCGCGCCTCCACGAGCGTGCCCGCCCCGGTCGTCGTCTCGAACGATGGGGCGTTTAGCCGGTCGCTGGACATCAGGGGTGCTCCTCGGAAGCCGGGCAAAGGGGGCCTCCGTCCCCAGGTCGGAAAACGCGAGGCCGGAGTCTGCACCTCGGGCCCGATCGCTGCTCCTTTCTCGGACCCGGTTGATTCTGCGCAAAGCATAGCCAGGAAATTGCCGCTCTTCAATAAATCGCCCAGTTAATTTGGATTTTGCCTCAAGTTTTTCTTCGCGGACACCGAAACCTGGGCAGCTTACCAGGAACCCCTTGGATTCTAACGATTTGACACGCGCCGGGACGACCATTTTTATCCGAGGCGGCCCGCGACTCCGCTCCTCTCCAGGGTACCGGGGGCGTTCATGTTTTCTTGTTCACGCTCCCGGCGTCCTTGCGGTGGAGCAGTTTGTTCACGTTGATGCTCCCGGCGCCCTTGCCGTGGATCAGGTCGCTCACGAAGTTGTTCACCTGCTTCGGGAAGATTTTCAGGCGATGCTCGACCTTCGACGTCAGGCTCGCGTGTTGCGGCTTGATGTGGCGGTAGAGCTTGTGCGGTCTCGCTTTGGCCGCGGCGCTCAATTTTTTCTGGACCGTGCCGGCGGGGGTCGGCGTGCCGAGCGTCGGGGTGGGTGTCGTGTCCGCGGGCAGGGTGGGGACCGTGGTCGACCCGTCGCTCCCGAGCAGGCGCAGGGTCACCGGGTTCGACTCCGAGATGTTGTTTGTCTTGAGCGTCTCGTCGATCGTGTTGTCCGGATCAATGACCACCGCGATCCGGCCGACGCCGACGCTGTCGAGCGTCACGCCGTTCGGGAACCGGTTAGGGAGCCTGAGTGTCGCAGCGATGTCCTGGTGCATGTTCCTCCCCAGGCCGGAGATGTCCACATCGCCCAAGTAGATGGAGTGGTCGAGCGAGCCGCCGGCGCCGGTGAGCAGGAACCGGACGTCGAACGGGCCGGCGGCGCCTGGACCGAAGTTATCGACCCCGGTGGTCACCTGGAAGGTCTGGCCCCAGTAAATCGGCTGGGTCGGCGCCTGGACGCCATCGGCGGCGAGGTCGGGCAGCGGTGCCTGTGAGACGTTGGTGTTCGGGTTCGGTCCGATGGCGATCTGGGCCTGGTCGAGGCCGAGCCCCTGCGTCGCCTGGTGGGGATAGAGGATGTCGGTCTCGTCATCGGCATCCTGGATCATCGAGAGGGTGAAGCTCGTCGAGCCGGCGAGCATCGAGGGAGGCACCTGGGGGAGCGCGATCGTCTGGGAAATGTTGACCGCCTGCCAGGCCGGTATGGCCGGGATATTCAGGTAGCCGATCGTCACGTCGGCCGGGCCGCCGGGCTGGACGCCCGCCGGGGTCAGCGTGATCTTCGCGCGCGTCGCTGGCGCGTCGCCCTGCGCGTTGTTTTTCACCTGCGCCGTGATTGTGATCGGCGTACCCCAGAACGCCTGCTGGGGGAAGACACCGAGCGTGCTGCCGACCAAGTTCGCGGGCAGGGGCGGGGTGATCGTTATGGCCGAGGTGTCGTACCCCATGCCGACTCCATGGTTGTTGTTCTTGTTGCTCTCGGCCACAGCTCCCTCGGGATCAACCCAGAGGGCGATGTAGATCGGCTGATTGTCGGCGGCGCCGGGGATCGGCGTCTCCGGCAGGGTCAGGTGTGCCTGGAACGGGGCGTCCTGGCCGGGCCCCAGCCCCGCCGGAATCGTGATCGCGCCGAGAGAAACCGATTTGGGCCCGAGGTTCGGGGTGGACGAGGCGAAGAACTGGACGTTGAACGGCGCGGTCGCCGTGCCGTGCCCCTGGTTGAGGATATCGCCGTCGCCCTCGAACGTCTTGCCCCAGTCGATGGTCTGCGGGATGGTCAAGGAGGCGCCGACCAGGTCGGGCAGGGGCGTTGGGGTCGCCGCGAGCAGTTGCCGTCCTTCGAGCGGTTCGAACCGAAGGATGATGGGACCGCGCCCCCAGGCGCGGCAGCGGGCGGCGGCCCGACGGTCGTGGGACGACATGGCTTCTCCTCCTTGAGAAGGGGACCCGGGCACGGTCGGCCGAGGCAACGCACCGAGGCGGGGGCCTCTCGCCCGGAAACCAGCCCGCCCGGCGAAGAGCCCGATCCGGTCTCCTCGGCGCGATGATCCGCGTCAACCCTTCCTTGGGATCTCGCGAGAAAGTTAACCGCAATCGCCAATCCGGTCAAGACGACCCCGGGCCAGAGGGGGGCGGGGTCCCCTCGACAGGCCGGGCGACGTTATGATACGAATCGGGAGAGGCGACCGCGAATGGAGGGGCAAGCGACGGGGAGTCGGGTTTGGCGGAAGCACTGGTCGGAAAACTCGGCTACCTGGGCATCGCGCTGATCTTGATCCTCGGCGGCCTGGGGCTTCCGGTCCCCGAGGAAGCGCCGATCATCCTGGCCGCCGTCCTGTCGAAGAACGAGCGGATGTGGTGGCCGCTGGCCTTCGGTTCGTGCTTCGTCGGCGTGCTGGTCGGCGACTTCGTGGTTTTCTTCCTCGGCTACTTCTACGGCGAGAAGGTGATGAGCCTGCCGCTGACCCGGAAGTTCCTGACCCGGGCGCGCGAGGCGCAGATCAAGGGGTACTTTCACCGGCACGGCTTCAAGATCCTGATCCTGGGTCGGTTCGCCGTGGGCTTCCGGACGGCCGCCTACCTGACGGCCGGCATCCTCCAGCTTCCCGTGTTGAAGCTGTTCCTGACCGACCTGCTCGCCGCGTCACTGAGCACGCTCTTGATGTTCGGGCTCGGCTACATCTTCGCGCACCAGATCGAGACCAGCTTCGACAAGGTGAAGCACTGGCTGTCGGCGATCGCGGGGCTGGCCCTGGCCGTCTGGGTCCTCTACCGCTACTACAAGGGCCGCCAGCGCGCCGGCCTGCCGGTCGGTCCCCCCGTGCTCGTGACCGACGACGTCCCCCTCCCGCCCGACGACCTCCACGCCCACCACCCGGACGCCCTTGCGCCCTCCCTTCCTTCCGCCCCCGAACCGCCTCCCTCCGCCCCACCTTCCGAACCCGCCGAGCCCGTCGCCACCCGCACCGAGGCTCCCCTCGACCCCCCTCCCCGAGACAAGGCGGTCGCCCTGCCAGTCGAACCAGCGAGCCCGCCTTCTCTCGAATCACGCTCCTACTAAAAAACTAAGGCGTTCTTCCCTTTTTCGGGAGATTACCACCCTGATTTTGGGTTGCCAAAATCTTTCTTTGAATTTAGTTGAATTCAGAGGTTGTTTCTCACAATAATCATCTCCGGCTTTCCAAGAAATGATCTCGGAGGATTACAGGAGACGATTTCACGATGCCTCAAAAACGAAGGTGGTGGGTGGTAGGAACCACACCCCGGGGCTTCACCCTGATCGAGTTGCTGGTGGTCATCTCGATCATCGGCGTCCTGATCGGCCTGCTGCTGCCAGCCGTGCAGGGGGCGCGCGAGGCGGCGCGGCGGGCGCAGTGCATCAACAACCTCAAGCAGATCGGCTTGGCCCTGCACAACTACGAGTCGGCGCTCGGCGTCTTCCCTCCGTCCTTCGTGGGTGATCCGAATGCCACCGATTCGGCCTACGGGGTTAGCTACCCGGACGGGAACATCAGCACCGTGCCGGGCTTCGCCTGGGGGACGCTGATCCTGCCGTACATCGAGCAGTCCCCGCTCTACGCGAGCTTCAACATGAACCTCCCCTGCTGGGCGCCGGACAACACCACGTCGGCCCGGACGA
>JBKOZB010000323.1:0-6047 GCA_046744225.1 Planctomycetota bacterium
ACGACCTGCAAGGTGCCGAACGGGTGGCGGCCCGGCTCGGACTTGCGCAGGTCGGGTCCGCGTGTTCCGACGATCACCCCCTCCGTCAGCGCCGACGCGATGGCGCAGAGATTGTCCGACTCGGGCAGGGCCACGGCGACCGAATCCCTCGGCTTGCCCGCGAGCCGATGGGCGACGGCCACGCCCGCGGAGTACGCGGCCCCGGCGCCGAACCGTTCCCGCCGGCCAAGCCCGAATAGGAGCACCGACCCGGCCGGCAGCCCGGTGTGCCCGAGCAGCGGGGTCGTTTCGCCAAGCCCCCCCGGGACCTCCTTCCCGGCGAGCAGCCGGCCGACCAGGTCGCCCAGCGGCGTCTCCTTGATCGAGGCGGGGGGCTCGATCTGATCTTCGAAGAGACCCAGGGCGAGCCAGTCGGCTTCGACTGCGGCGAGCGGCCGGCTGATCGACTGGACGTTCATTGCGGGCTCGGCTCGGGGATCGGGGCGGCTCAGTCGGTCTTTCTCTTCCTGGCCTATCTTCTCAGCGCCGGTGGGGCGCGCCAAGCCGCCTTGCCGGGAGTCGGGGGACGCGGTAGAATCCGCGACCGCTCCACTCAACTCTGGGTCCGGGTCGGCCATTCCCATTCGACCCCAATGCATCCCTGGTTCAGCTTGGGTTTTTCGTGGGCGCGGGCCGACGGCCTGCGCAGGGCGCGCGACGGCGGGTGCCGGCCCGGGGCCGGGCCATCGCGGGTCGGGATGACCGCGGTCGAGGAGAGCCAAGGATGGGCAGGCAAGATGGGCGAGGACATTGGATGGCTCCGCTGGCGATCAGTCTCGTGGCCCTCGGCGGCCTGAGCGGCTGCGTCGAGCGCCGGTACACGCTCCGCACGAACCCGCCCGGGGCGCTGGCCGTGGTCAACGGCGAAGAGATCGGGCCGACCCCCGTCTCGCGGAGTTTCACCTACTACGGCGACCGCGAGATCACCCTCATGCTCGACGGCTACCAGACCCAGACCGTCATCCAGCCGATCGGGGCGCCCTGGTGGGACAACCTCCTCACCGAGTTCTTCACCGAGAACGCCATCCCGTTCACGTTCCGCGACGAGCGCGAGTTCACTTACCAGATGACACCGTCGAGCCTCCCGGACACGAACGACCTGGTCGCGCGGGGCCAGAACCTCCGGGCGCAGGCGCAGGTGAATCCGCCGCCGCGCCGCCGCGGCATCCTCGGCTGGCTCGGGTTCCCATAGTTGGCTGCGGCCGGCACAGCCGGCCGAATCAGTCTGGCCAGATCGGGTACGAATGGTTAAAGTCCGCTCGGTCGTCGGGCGGAGCACACGGAAGTCCCCCTGGGTTCCGATTCCCCCCAAGTCTGGGCTGGAGTCCTGCCGAAAAGAAGAGAAGACAGACTCACGTCGCCGCATCGCAGACCGGCCGGGCGTGGTCCTTTTCCGTCTCGAAACTTCTCCCGCGCCCGAAGGTCGCCGGTTCTGATCCGCCCTTCCCCGCGATCAGGAAGACCTCCCATGTTCTTCGTGTTCGCCATCCCCAAGGAAGTGGAGGTGAACTGCCGTGAAGATCGTCGTCGCCGCGATCCAGATGGCCTCCGAGCCGCTCAATGTCGCCGCCAACGTCGGCCGGGCCGACGGCCTGCTCCGCGAGGCCTGGAAGGGGGGGACCAAGTTGGCGGTTTTGCCCGAGCTGTTCAACACGGGCTATGGGTTCTGTCCTGACTTCGGCCCCGTCTCCGAGGACGTCGAGGGGCCCACGCTGACGCACCTGCGCCGGCGGAGCCGGGAGTGGCAGATGGCGATCGCCGCCGGGTTCGTCGAGCGCGAGGGGCGGCACCTGTACGATGCGCTCGCGGTCGTCACGCCCGAGGGTGCGACGCACGTCTACCGCAAGCGCCACCTGGTCTTCTGGGAACGGTTCCGGTTCCGGCCCGGGCGCGCGCCGGTGGTCGCCTCGACCCGGTTCGGGCGCGTTGGCCTGGCCATTTGCGCCGACATGATCTATCGCAAGATCTGGCACGACTATCGTGACCGGATCGACCTGGCGGTCGTCTCGGCCGCCTGGCCCGACTTCGCCGACCGGCACACCGGCCGGAAGCACTGGCTGCTCGGGCACATCGGCCCGCTCTCGGGGGCGATCCCCGGCAAGGTCGCGCAGGACTTGGGCATTCCGGTGATCTTCGCCAACCAGTGCGGCGAGACCCGGACGACGATCCCGATCATCGGCGAGCAGATCGCCGACCGTTTCGCCGGCCAGAGCAGTGTCTGCGACGGCCGGCATGGCTCCCCGATCCGGGCGGGGGTCGAGGAGCACATCCTGCTCTCGTCCATTACGGTCCACTCGCAGCGAGGAATGAAATCGTGGCATTCTATGTCCCACTCGGCCCCCGCGGCCTGATCCTCCGCATCGGCACGGCCCTTATCGGCATCCTGGGGAGCCTGGTCTACTGGCGGGCCAGCCGCCACCGCGCGGTGAGCTCCGGCCCGGTCCCGCTCCCCGTCTTCGTGCCGGAAGCCTAGGCGAGATCTCCTCTTTGCGTGGAATCGTCCGGGCCGATAGAATGGACGGATGCACCTAATTTTCCCTGGCCGCGTGGCGTGTGTTTCGCGGACGGGTCGTGTGAACCCTCCCCGACGCCCCTGCGCGCGGGGATTGCAGGCGGCGTGGATACTCACCCCCGAAGTGTGGGAGATGGTTCGACGATGTGCGGAATCGCTGGAGCATTGGACCTGACCGGGACGCGCGCGTTTCCCACCCCAAGGCTCCTGGCGATGACCGGCGCCATCGCGCATCGCGGCCCTGATGACGAGCAAGTCCACGTCGAGCCCGGCGTCGCGCTGGGGGCGCGGCGGCTCGCGATCGTGGACCTCACCGGCGGCCGTCAGCCGATCGCCAACGAGGACGGCACCGTCTGGGTCGCCTTCAACGGCGAGCTGTTCGAGTATCCCGAGCTGCGCCAGGGGCTGCTGGCGCGCGGGCACCGCCTGGCCACCCGGTGCGACACCGAGGCGTGGGTTCACCTGTACGAGGACCTGGGCGTGGGGATGTTCGCCCAGGCCCGGGGCCAGTTCGCCGTCTCGCTCTGGGACCGCGCCCACCGGACCTTGATTCTGGGCCGTGACCGGGTGGGGATCTGCCCGCTCTATTACACGGTGCGCGACGGCTGGCTGCTCTGGGGGTCGGAGGTCAAGGCGCTGCTGGCCTCGGGACTCGTCCCGGCGCGGCCCGATCCGATGGGGGTCGATCACCTGTTCTCCTTCTTCTGCGCGGGGACGACCCGGACGTATTTCGATGGGATCAAGTCGATCCCTCCCGGGCATTACCTGCGGGTCAAGGACGGCCGGATCGAGAAGCGGCAATACTGGGATCTCGACTTCCCGGACGCCGGGCAGGAGCGTCGGCTCGACGACCCGACGCCGCTGGTCGACGAGCTGGAAGGGCTGCTCCGGCAGGCGGTCGAGCGGCGGTTGCGGGGCGACGTGCCGGTGGTCAGCTACATCAGCGGCGGGCTGGATTCGACGGTCGTGCTCGGGCTGAGCAGCCGGCATCGGGGCGCGGCGGTCCCCTCGTTCACGATCGGATTCGACAAGGCGGGTCCCGACGAGCGGATGCATGCGACCGAGGCGGCCCGAGAGCTCGGCTCGCGCCTCACCACGGTGACGATGGACCGCTCGAAGATCGCCGAGGCGTTCCCCGAGCTGACCCTGGCGGCCGAGGGGCCGGTGCTCGACACCTCGTGCGCGGCCCTGATGCGGCTGGCCGAGGCGGTGCACCAGCAGGGCTACAAAGTCGCGCTGACGGGCGAGGGGGCCGACGAGGCCCTGGCTGGCTACGTCTGGTTCAAGACGCAGAAGGTGCGCGACGCGATCGGGTCGAGCCTGGGTCGGTTCCTTCCCCGCTTGACTCGCAAGTTCCTGCTCACGGCAGTCGGTGGCGGCTCGGCCCGCCGCGCACCCGAGCGAGCGATCGGCGGCGTCCGCACGGCGCAGCAGGATCTGTACGAGCTGATCGGCCAGGCGCGGTCCATCCTCTATACCGACGCAATGTGGGGGCGGCTCGACGACCACAACCCCTACGCCGACCTCGACATCACCAACGACCGCATCGGCCGCTGGCATCCGCTCAACCAGTCGCTCTACGTCGGCTACAAGGTGATGCTCGCCGGCTTGTTGATGATCTCGAAGGGGGACCGGATCGCGATGCACTCGTCGGTCGAGACGCGCTACCCGTTCCTCGACGACGACGTGATCGCCTTCTGCGCGGGGATCGCGCCCGAGTACAAGCTGCACGGATTCACCGAGAAGTGGATCCTCCGCCGGGTGGCGGCCAAGACCTTGCCGAAGCCGATCGCGAACCGCCCGAAGACGATGTTCCGCTCTAGCCTGTCGCGGACCTTCCTCGGACCGCACCGCCCGAAGTGGGTCGATCAACTGCTCAGCCCCGAGTCGCTCCGCGCGACCGGCTACTTCGACCCTCGCGCCGTGGCGCGGGAGCGGGCCCTGCAAGTTCACGTCCCCCGGATCACCGCGCGCCGGTTCGTCTTCGACGTCGCGCTGACCTGCGTCGTCTCGACGCAACTCTGGCACCACCTGTTCTGCGGCGGCGGCCTCTGCGACCTCCCCGTCTGGCAGCCCCCCGTCCGCGAGCCCCGGCCCGTGCCGGAAGCCGTCGGGAGCTGACCGCCCCCCTCGACCAGGCCCGCCTCCGTTAAAACTCGTTGCCCTCTTCGAACGCAAAGGGGGCCGGACGGAACTCACCGTCCGGCCCCTTCGGGCTGAGAGGAAGTTGTGCCGGCGCTGACGTCAGCGCCGGTCGTTGAGCTTGCGCAGCAGGCGGAGGATTTCGAGGTAGAGCCAGACGAGCGTGACCATCAGGCCGAAGGCGCCATACCACTCCATGTACTTGGGCGCCTCGGCGCGGGCCCCTTGCTCGATGAAGTCGAAGTCGAGCAGCAGGTTGAACGCGGCCAGGCCGACCACGAACAGGCTGAAGCCGATGCCGATCGGCGTCGCGCCCTGGATGAAGGGGACCTGCATCCCGAAGAGCGAGATGACGAGCGAGATCAGGTAGACCAGGCAGATCGCCCCGGTCGCCGCGACAATCCCGGCCTTGAGCCGCTCCGTGACCCGGATCAGCCCGGTCCCGTAGACGAAAAGCATGACGAAGAGGGTACCGGCCGTCATCGAAACCGCCTGGATCGCGATCCCCGGGTACTTGTTCCGCAACTGCTGCTCGATCAGGAACGAGAGCGTGCCGAGGAACACGCCCTCGAACGCGGCGTAGACCGGGGCGGTCCACGGAGCGACGCTCGGGCGGAAGATCGTGATCATGGCCAGGATGAAGCCGCCGATGGCGGCGCCCGGGAAGACGATCGGCTGCAACTCGCCGGCGCCGGTCGCGTTCCACGACCAGATCGCCGTCGCCGACAGGATGGCCAGCAGCGCGAACGTCTTGCCGATCGCCCCCTGCACAGTCATCGCCGCGTTTCGGGTCGTCCCGTAGACCTGATCGTAGCCAGCGAACACTTCGCGGGAAAAGGCGGGATTGCCCGTTGTTGCCAAGGTTGTGTCTCCTTATGGACGGCACGGCTCCGCCGGGAAATCCCGCCGCGCCGCGCGGACGCCGCGAGGTCGGGTCGGGGGACGAAACCGCCATCTCCTTACAATCTATTCTCGTCTCTCGCCCGAAAATTGACAACATGAGCCGCCCGGCCGCGCTTTAGTGTGGGGGGAGGGCCTGGGTGGTAGTGATCGGCGCGCGGGGGGCCGGGTGGGCGCGGGGGCGGTCCTCGGTCCGGCGCCGGATTTGGGCCTGGACGATCGCCGCGTCGAGGTCGTGGTCGCGGAGGAGCTGCCGGATGCTCGCGGTCGAGGCGAAGATCCCCGTCCGATGCCCTCGGAGCATCTTGGTTCGGCCCATGCAGACGCCGACCAGCTCGCCGCTGGCCAGGAACAGGCCGCCGCCCGACCGGCCGTGCTCGGGCGCCCGGCTCGTGAGCAGGAAGGGGCGCTCAGCTCCGCCCCCGTCTTGCTCGAACCAGACGACGCCGACGAC
>JBKOZB010000216.1:0-7576 GCA_046744225.1 Planctomycetota bacterium
ACCACGCCCTGGTCGGCGTATTGCTCGCGCGCCTTGCTCAGGAAGGTCGTGAGCGTGGCGAGGTTGTAGGTTTTCTCGCCGACCGCGACCAGTCCGGGCCGGACGACCGTCAGGGTCAGGTCCTCGGGGGCGGCGGTCAAAGGGCCGGCCCCGGCGACCTGGGGGAGGGTGGCGACGAACTCGGCCTCATCCCAGTCGTAGAGGCGGGTCGCCGCCATGAAGAAGACCAGCAGGCAGAGCACGACGTCCACCATCGGCGTCATGTTGATGTGCGGCAGTTCCTCGGCCTGGTGGCGGTCCGATAGCATCGGGGACGAACCTCCCGGGACGGTGGGGCGCCTCGTTTCGGCCGGGGCGTTCAGTGAATCCGGGTCTCGTGGCGGGGGGCGTGGTCGCCGGACGCAGCCAGGTTCGGACGCCGGTCGGTCGCGGGCCGGACCGCCTCGGCGCTGACCAGGTCGATGACCTGCCGCGCGTGCTCGTCAAGGTCGCGGACCAGGACGTCCACTTTGTTCAGCAGGAAGTAATAGGCGGCGACCGAGACGACCGCGATCGCCAGCCCCAGCGCGGTCGTCACCAGGGCCAGGCTGATCCCCTGCGCCAGCAGCTCGCCCTTGTTCGGGCCGACCCGGCCTCCGAGGGCGTCGAACGACTGGATCATGCCGATGACCGTCCCGAGCAGGCCGAGCAGCGGGGCGAGCGTCGCGGTGCCGTTGAGCACCCGGACATTGCGCTTCAGGTCGGACAATTCGCCCGCGGCATCGTAGCCGATCGCCTGGCGGATCGTCGCGGCCGGCTGACCCCAGTAGCTGACAGCCATCGCGAAGACGCGCGCCACGGCGCTGTCGTTCGCCCGGCAAAGTTCGGCCGCGCGGTCGCGGTCGAGCTTGCCGCTGGCGAGTCGTTCCAGGAAGCGGTTCACGAAGTCGCGCGGGATGACCCGCTCGCGCCGCAGCGCGACGAGCCGCTCCAAGGCGTAGCCCAGCGTGACCACCGAGCAGACCGCCAGCAGCCAGACCATCGGGTTGGCCCGCGCGAACAGCCGGAGGATGCTTCCCTTCCCGACGGGGCCCGCA
The DNA here is from genome assembly GCA_046744225.1 of Planctomycetota bacterium. GTDB lineage: Bacteria > Planctomycetota > Planctomycetia > Isosphaerales > Isosphaeraceae > JBKOZB01. The sequence continues at coordinate 1,077 of JBKOZB010000216.1, forward strand.
TCCCGGGACAGCGCCAGTGTCGGCACCGACGAGGACCGAGTTCGCGCGACGGGGGCCGGGGTGGGCGAGCTCGGCGCAACTGGATTGTTGGGCGATTCTTGCGCTCGACCTTCGCGATCCGTTCCTCCGATCGGCACGGCCAGGACGGTCACGAGGAGAGCGAGTCGGCAAACGCGCACTATCAAGAGATTCCTCCATGGGGCCGCCGACCGGGTGACGCCAGCGTGGGTCCATCCTTCGGCTTGGGGCCTCGTTGCGGCCGAATGGCAATCGGCCGCGGGAATGAAGTCAAGGAACGATTCTAACCGGACGCCCCTTCCTGTCAATCGAAGCGGCGCGCGGGCGTTGCTCGGACTCACCCCCTCCGCCCGATGGATGCGGCCACGGACTCGCTTCTGCCGCGCCACCTCGAACCGGCCATCAGGGATTGATGGAAGACGAGCCACCGATCCCGCCCCTCCTCCCGGAACCTCAAGAGGGACGCAAGGATAATCATCCTGAATAATTTTCTTGACTCCGTGGGCGTGGGTCTTCCGAAACTCGATTGGGGGAATTCCGATCTCTCCGATCGTGCTGAGCTTCTCCTCCGATTCCTGTCCTCTCATTTCAAGGATAGCACCAACATGCAGACAATGTGGAAGCTCGGCTCCCGGGGGCCAGGGCGAGATCGTCTCCCAGGATGAGTATCGACCATTCCTGATCGGTCGTTCACTCGTCCAACTCGGGGAGATCCTCGAAGCGGACGAACTCCCCGCGCGGGCGGAGCACGCCGACGGGGCCGTCGAACCGCCAGTTTTTTCTCTCCGGAACGAATTGGTAGACGGGGCCGATCCGATTCGTCGGGCAGATCCAGACGTTCGGCCCTTGCCGCCAGGCCTGGAAGTTCTTGTGGATGTTCCGCGGCAGGCCGACGATCCCCCCCTCCTCGGCCAGGGCCAGGCGATGGGTGCGGAGGTAGCGGGCCGAGCAGAGCCGGCGCGCCCGGTCGAGCCGGTCCGCCGCGTCGAGGTCCGGGCGGTTGGCGATGGAGATCAATTCGGTGTAGGTCGCCACGGCCCGCCGGACCGGCCGGGTCCAGATGGCCGTCGCCGCCAGGCCCGCGCCGAGGGCGATCACGACCGCCACGCCGATCAGAACCGCGCGGCGGGGACCGAAGCGCCCCGTCCCGCTCATTTCACGACCCGCTGCTTCAGGTCCTCGCGGAGCCGGTCGATGACCGAGTCGGCCTTGGCGTCGGTGAGGATCTGGTGGATGACGGTCTTGATCCCGCGCGGGCCCCACTGGCAACCTTGCTTCAGGTAGATCTTGGCGCCGTGCCCCAGGACGTACGAGGTCGTCGCGGCGGTCCCCCCCTGCGCCAGGCCGATCGCGCCGTAGCCGAGGGCGGTCAGGGGGATGGCCAGCCCGCCGCTCAGGATCGACAGGCCGGCCAGGGACGACTTGATCCCGCTGGTCAGGAGTCGGGTCACGACCTCGACTGCGCCCATCGCCCCGAGGGCCAGCATCATGTCGCGGACCAGGCTCGCGGCCGACCGGCGGGTCAGCGGGAGGCCGTAGACCTGGCTCAGGGCGACGATCATGCCGACATCGACGGCCAGGCCGCCCGCCATGTCGGCCACCGGGATCGGGTTAAGCGCGACGGCCGCCCCTTTGGCCAGCGCGAAGTTCCAGATGAGCCGGTTGGCGGTGTCCTCGCGGATGCGGACCTTGTGCGCGACGATCTCCTCGTGCAGGTCGCCGGCCAGCAGCAGTGTGTTCAGCGCGACGAGCGCCTTCCCCTCGCGCTCCAAGACGTCGAGGATGCGCCTCTTGAGCGGCTCGATCACCGGGGCGGGACGTTCCCACTGGACGCTCGTCGTGCCGTTGGGGTGCTGGATCTTGACCTTGAACGGGTCGGGCCGCGCGGCCGTCATCACGACGTCGTCGGGGCGGATCAGGTCGCGGATGCGCTCGTCCTTGATCTTGGCGTAGATCTGGTCGCGGTCGGTCTCGGGGTACTTGTCGATCTGGTTAAAGACGAGGATGATCGGCTTCTGGACCTCGCGGAGCTGCGCCAGGGCCTCGACCTCCCGCCGCTGCATGTCGCTGGAGACGACGAAGAGGATCAGGTCGGCGTGGCGGGCGACCTCGCGCGCCAGGGCCTCGCGGACCTCGCCGCCGACCTCGTCGAGGCCGGGCGTATCGACCAGGACCAGCCGGGCGCCTTGCAGCCCCGGCCGCTCGGCGGTCGCCTGCTCCCAGCGCTGGGTATGGCGCGCGACGGTCGTGCCGTGGGTCGTGCCGACCTTGAAGACCTCCTGGCCGAGCAGGGCGTTGAGCACCGACGACTTGCCCCGGCTGACCATGCCGAAGGCGGCGATCTCGACCGTGTTCTCGTCGAGCTTCTGGCTCAGCTCGCGGAGCTGGCGCAGCTCGCTGGCCAGGGCCTTCTCTTCCTCGGGGGTCAGCTTCAGGCCGTTGATCGTCTCTTCCAGGCTCTCGCGGGCCTTCTCAACCAGTTCGGACTCATTCTGGCGTTCCAGTTCCTCGAGCATTTCGGTCAGCGCCGGTTCATCGGTTGGTCCCACGGTAGTCATCGTTCAATCCTTCTTCGCACGAGAGGCGGCGCGGAGGACGTCCTCGCACCACAGGGCCACCCGGAACAGCTCGGGCTCTGAGTAAAACTGGCCGACAAGTTGAAGGGCCAGGGGAAGGCCGTCGGGTGAGAGGGCAAACGGGAACGAGATTGTCGGCAGGCCGGTGTAGCTCCAGGGGGAGTTGAGCACCGGGTCGCCGGTCGTCGAAAGGTCGGGCGCGGGGCCAATTGTCGCCGGGACGATGAAGGCTTCGGCCTCGCCGAAGGGATCGTCCATCTCCCAGCGGAGCCGGTCCTGGTGCTCTCGGCAGCGGACATACTCCGGCGTGGGGGTCGCGAGCCCCTCCTCGATCAAAGCGCGGATCTTGGGTTGATAAACGTCCGAGTTCCAGGCGAGCCGGCGCTCGTGCTGGAACGCCACCTCGCGCGCCATGATGACACGGTGGCAACGCAGCACCTCGTCGAATCCTTCGGGCCACGGGGCCTCGTTCACACTCGCCCCGGCGCGGGAAAGGAGGGAAAGGGCATCTTCGAACGCGTGCCGCATGACCGGCTCGGCCTTGGCGTCGAAAATGCCCCGAAGGCGGCCCAATATCGGCGGTCGAGGAGGTGACTGGGCCGGCTCGGCGAGCCGTTCCATCACGAGCCCGGTGATCGCCTCGAATATCAGTTCGAGGTCGCGGACGGTCCGCGCGATCGGGCCGGGGTGGTCGAGGTTGGGGGCGAACGGCATGATGCCCAGCGTGGAGATCCTACCAAAGCTGGGCTTCAACCCGCACACGCCGCAGAACGAGGCGGGTCGGATGATCGAGCCGCCGGTCTGCGTACCGATCGCGCCCAGGCACATGCCCAGGGCCACCGCCGCCGCCGAGCCGCTCGATGAGCCGCCGGGCGTCCGTTCGAGGTTCCACGGGTTGCGCGTGACGGGAGGGTCGATCCAGGCATACTGCGTCGTCACCGTCTTGCCCATGATAACCGCGCCGGCCTGGCGGAGATGGGCGACGAGCTCGGCATCCCAGTAGGCGTCGGGGCCCGAGCTTCGCGAGCCACAGGCCGTCGGCAGGCCCTTCACGTTGATGATGTCCTTGATCCCGATCGGAATCCCGTGCAGCGGCCCCCGGTCCTTGCCGGCGTCCAGCTCTTCGTCGAGCGCGCGGGCCTGTTCCATAGCTCCCAGGTAAGCGATGTGGACCCAGGCCTGGATGCACGGTTCCCATTCCTCGATCCGGTCGAAGCACTTTTCGAGCACCTTGACGCACGTGGTCCGCCCCGCGCGCAGCGCCTGGCCCACACCTTCGATCGTCTCGTGCTGGGATGCGAACAGGCCCATGAGAAGTCACCTCGTCCCGTTTGACCTGGCCGCGGGCTGTTCCTTCCCCTTGAGCGCCTGGCTCAGGACGCGGTTGAGCGCCTGCTTGGCGAACTCCTGGAGGAACTCGGCACGGCTGTTCAGGTCGAACTGGCGGATCAGGGCGGCCTGCATGCCGCCGTCGCCCCACGACTGGCCCCGCGCGAAGTATTCGGCGAAGGTGTGGCCCGAGATGTGGGTCAGGTAGGCCATCGAGACGGCCTGCACCGCGCCCCCCGCCGCGTAGCCGACCAGCGACGACTTGAAACACCCCGCGATCAGCGACGTGGCCGCCTCGACGATCCCGAGCTTCAACAGCGTCTGGATCATCTGGGCGCCGATCATCCGGACGTGCGCGGTCGAGACCTCGACGCCGTAGACATTCGCCAGCTCGGAGATCATCTGGAACTGGACCGCGCCATTGGCCAGCAGGTCGAGGGCCGGGATCGGGTTAGTGAAGACGGTCGCGGCCGTGATCCACTGGAACCGGTCGATGACCGCCTGCGCCTTGCGCTCCCGTTCCAGGGAGACCTGGTCCTGCGCCTTCTTGCTGATCAAGTGGGCGCGGAGGAGCAAGTTCCCCGCGCGGAGGGCGTTGCCCTCGCGACGGAGCACGGCGGCGATCCGGTCCTGGAGGGCCGAGATGTCGGGTGGCTCGGGCTCGTAGACCGTCTGCACCGAGCCGTCGGGTTGCGTGACGCGCACCGGGGTCGGCCGGGGCGCAGCGGCGACCGCCACCACATCCGCGGGCGGGACGATCCCGGCCAGCCGCTCGCGGAGCTTGTCGAGGATCGCGTCGCGGTCGGGATCGAGGAAGCGGTCCTGCTTGTTCAGCACGACGATCGAGCGCTTACCCTGCCGCGCCAGGGCGACGAGTGGCTCGTACTCGGAGCGGATCAGGTCGTGATCGACGACGAACAGAAGCAGGTCGGCTTTCGTTGCCAGGTCGCGGGCCTCGCCCTCGCGGAGCGCCCCCTCGTGGCCAATCTCGGCCAGGCCGGGTGTGTCGGTCAGGAGGACCGTGCCATCGACCCCTTCAACGCTCCGCGTGTGGGTCTCGCCGTGGTGGGTCGTTCCCATCACGGCCTCGGTCTTGCCGACATGCCGGCCCAGCAGGGCGTTGATGAGCGAGGTCTTGCCGGCCGAGCCCGTACCGAACACGACCACATGGAACCGCCGTTGCTGGCGATCGGCCCGGAGCGCGGCCAGCTCTCGTTCCAGCCTCCCCCGCGCGTCCTCGTCCTTGACTTGGGCGATGACCCCCTCGGCCCTCTCGGCCTGAACCTCGGCGGCGTGGACGATGTCCTCCGGGGCCCGGACCGGCGGACGCTCGGGGCGTCCCATCTTCCAGAGGATTCGCAACGCCGTCGCCCCCGAGCCGAGCGCCACCACCGCGGCGATCCCGACGAAGATCAAGGCGAGCGTCCCCGAGTGACGGGCGAGCCGGTCGTGCATCTCGCCGATCGTCACCAGCAGCCAAGCCGTCGCGCCGGCGGCCACCGCGATCAGCACCAGCGCGAGGGACCAACGGGAGATTCGCATGACCACTCCGGCCCTGTCGCCACGACCACTCGACCCCCCTCGGCGCGCCGCATGCTCGTCATTCGTCGCCGACCTCTCCTTGATTGTGCCATTTCGCCCGATTCTTTGCACCACCACCGCCCGGCGCCGCTGTGTTCGTCATTTGATGGTCCACCGCACCCCTTAATTTACGCAGTCCCGGTGCAGTTTGCAAAACTCCAGTTTGGAGAGACCAACCGCGGGAAGGGAGGGAAGGCTTGACCATGCTCGAGCGAGTCATCAGCGGGGGGCAAACGGGGGCCGACCAGGCGGGCTGGCGGGCGGCGCGGTCGGCCGGGCTTGCCACGGGCGGCTGGATGCCCCGAGGTTTTCTGACCGAGGACGGGCCCCGCCCCGAGTTCGCCGGACAGTTCGGCGCGGTCGAGCACGAATCGGTCGGGTCCGAGGCCCGGACGATCGCCAACATCCGAGACTCGGACGGCACCCTGATCTTCACCGGCGACCGGCCCGGTCCCGGGACCAAGCTGACGATCGAGGTGTGCCGAGCGGCCGGCGTGCCGCACCTGGTCGTGCCCATCGATCGGGAATCGGAGGAGACAGCGCCCGACCGGGCCGCCGCGTGGGTGTCGAACCGCCCGATCCGCACGCTCAACGTCGCGGGCGAGCGCGAATCGCACTCGCCCGGGATCGGAGGGTTCGTCGAAAGCTACCTGGCCGAACTGTTCCGGCACCTCTCTTCGGAGGGCGTGTGATACGGATCATGGAAAGGACGTGCGCGGTTGACTTGGCTTGGTAGGACAGACTTCAGTCTGTCCAGAATTCGTGCAAAGGGAGAGAGATTCTGGACAGACTGAAGTCTGTCCTACCAAGCCGAATCCGCTCAGCGCACGGGATTCCTGGGTTCCGTATGACTTGTCGTACTTGGTAACCGGGTCTCTGCCTGCTTCCCTGTAGCCTCCGAGACCCTCCATCGTGTAAAACTCCGCTCATGGACGGCAGCACGCCCCCTTATGACGAACTCCTCGATCTGACCCGGCGGCAGGCACGGCAGATCGA
>JBKOZB010000309.1:0-2974 GCA_046744225.1 Planctomycetota bacterium
CTGACGCGCCACGTGAAAATGGCCATCTGCGGGCTTATACGAGCCTACCTGCTGAGCGGTGACGAGCAACTCAAAGCTGACGCTGAAATGGTGTAGCGTGCCGGCGAGGAGATCATCGTCCACATTCGACAGGATGCCCAGCGTATAGCCCGCGGCGGCTAGACGCTCAAGGGCCGGATTCGTATCCGAGAAGGGCCGCCAGCCGGGCAGGCTATTCGCCAGAAAATCGGCGCGTTCCTTCTCCAGGGGCCAGCCTAGGCGATGGGCCACACGCAGGGCCGTCTCGGTGAGCACGTCGCGGTAGCTGCGGTAGGTCTCGGCTTCCACCACCGGCTCCAACTCGGCGTAGACCTTCAACACCCGTTCGCGCTCCAGCTCCCTGCCTTCAGACGCGGCCGCCATAGCAAACGCGCTGCTGATCCCCGTTTCCCAATCGATCAAGGTTCCATAACAATCGAAGGTAATGACATCGTAAGGGCGCGCCATCGTGCTCTCCATTGCCGATCGAGGTATCGCTCCAAATCCGTCACCAGTCTTCGCCGCACAGTCGTCTCGGAAAGGCCGCCATTGCAGCCACCCCACAGACTCTCAAATCTACCAGCGCCGCAGTCTCCTTTTGGGTCATAAGGTTCCCTGTTTCTGCGGCCGTGTCAAGCTTAAAGCCGCCGCGTGCTGATAGGCCTTGATCATCTCGGTGCGCTCCGCGACAGCCCCTCGTCGACGGTCCATCGCTGCATGTCCGAGCCCATCACCGGAGACCTCACCTCGGTCGTGAGCGGTCCGAGGGCACTGAGGACGGCGCGAACCGGATCTCAAGGACAGGACGCACCTCCCAGCGGGCCGTGGCGCCCCGCGGCCCTTTCCGCTGGGAAGGCTCACCTAGGGATGCGTCAGGATCTGAGAGCTGGCCGGTCAGTTGCACAAACACAGGATGGCGCAGGACCGAGGCCCGCAGCGAGGGCTCTTGCTGCCGAAGCAGCCGCTGCGTGATGAAGGCTCGCACGGTCTGGAGTTGTGCCCGCACGGCTGGCGACCCAGAGGCCTCGTCTGGGTGCGGCACTACTGCGATCAGGCTGGGGGCTCCGGCCTCCCGGCTCGGGCTCACCTGCAGGCGGTACGTGCGGTCGGGGTCACGCGAGGCCTGGTGGATCCAACCCGTCAGGCGCAGCAGATCTCCCGCGTGCACATCTGACGCTGTTGGCCTTGGTCGGACTCCTGGCGTGGGCACACGGGCCCCGTAGTCAGCCCTCTCCGGCGAGTCTTCCAGGGCGAGGAGGTCGATCAGATGGACGGCCTTCGGCGGCCCTGCAAACTGGGTGATGTTTGGCGCGTCGGCTTGCCCGGCGGGGATGTCGTGGCTGGGCCGGTCGCTGAACCCCTGTAGAGGGCCCTTCACGGGTGGCTCCGTCGGGCGTCCGTCGACGACCGGTTGTTGGGCCTCCTGGACCGGACGGCGCGGGCTCCCCGGCGGTTGTCCGCGGTCGCTCCAGAGGGCAGGCTTCCACAACCCGTAGGCCGTCAGGATCGCTGCGCCGATCAGGAGCACCAGGGGGGCGTACCATCGCCTGGACCTCGGCGGCGCTTGGGAGTAAATCGTGGCCCACGTGAGATAGTCTCGCAGCGCGGCACAGCGGGCGAAGTGCACATCCACCGCTTCCCTGGCGAAGCTGCGCCGCATGGCATCGATGCTCCCAAGCTCTGGACGGAGGCCCTGCCTGGGAGGCGGGCGATCGATGAAGATCGGGACGAATCCCTGCGTCATCGCCGTCCCATAGTAGAAGACAGAGCACCGATACTGCCAAGCCGGACGGGTGACCATCGTCGTCCGGACCTCGTACTCCCCATCTGTTCCGAAGGTGTGGCTGAGCACCTCATGTTGTAAGAGTGCGGTGACGGCTCGCTCCTGATCGGCCCCCTCGCGCGGCGCCCCCTCAGGAGGCTCCTGCTGCGCCGCCGGTGACGGTGGGGATGAAGAGTGCGCATCGAACGGTCTGTCGGTCATCTCGAGAGTCCCCTTATGCGTGAAAGGTCGTCATTGAGGTCGAGACCGTGGTCGGTAAGAGTGCTGACACTCCGCTTACGGGCAGGGGCGACCTGGGAGGAATACACGCGGATCGACCGCAGTTGTTCAACGGTTACAGCCCCCATGAGCGCCGTGTCAGTCACAAATTCCTCCAGCCCAAAATGGGAAATCTCTCTCATAAGGATGCTTATGCCTCCGATTCCTACCATGCATTGCTGGGAATGACAAGCACAACGGTGGTGAACTGGCAGGAGGGCGCTGAATTGTGGTGCGGGCAAAGGTGTGTGCCAGGATATGAAGCGTGGCTTTGCGGCGCATATGAGCGCGGCCGGCGACAACCCCTCGCGATCACTGAGGAGCGGAAAAAGGGAGACAGGGGAGAAACCACGACTTCTCGGGTGTTCATCAACGCCAAGGCTAATTCTGATCGAGTTTGGCGATGGAGGTGATATGGATAATGCCAATGGCGTCATACTGCATCGCTGTGCCGGAACGGCTGACCGTCGAGACGGGATATCGCGTCAGGCTTCCACCCCTGGTGAAGCGTTGGAGCGGCGCGTCGTTACCATAGTCCGTTCGCCCAGCCGACAACTCGTGCCGACAGGGCGTTTTCTTCGCCGAAACGTCTGCTCCAGCTTAGGCGGCGCAGTCGATGACGATGTCACCGCCCTCCTCGAAGGCGTTGGCCTGATAATCGGCGCCGAAGGGGGCAGACTCCGGCGTCGCGACGCCTCCCACCCAAGCCGCGACCATGGCGGCTATCAGCACCTTACCCAGCTTCAGTATCTGCGTCATCGCCTCGTGCCTTCTCGCTAACCTGGTTGAGCATGCGATCATAGCCCAGGTCTTGTCCTGATTGCCGCCGCTCGTGCGCGGATGGCGACGATGCGGTGCCTACCGCCCTTCACGGTCGGTCTCGGCCTGCTCCAGGGCTGCGGACGGATCCTGCCG